>JBCBSO010000445.1:0-3872 GCA_039819205.1 Actinomycetota bacterium | reverse complement strand
CGCCTGGAGCGTCAACGCGCCGACGGGCTCGGCATGTCTCCATCTGACGCAGGTTGGGTACCGTCAGCCGGGTGGCCGCCCCGCTGAAGGACTCGTTCGGACCAGAGGTCGCCGAGTACATCGCCGAGCTGCTCGGTGCCGTTGCGGACGATTTCCCGACGGACGCGTTTCTCGACCTCTGCCTTGACGGCTACGACGAACTCGAGCTGCGCCCGCGTGCGCAGCACATCGCCGACGCGCTCGCCGAGGTCTTGCCAACCGATGGCAACACGGCCGTTCAGCTGATCGTCGACGCGCTGCGTCACGAGGGGGAACCGCAGGACCTGCACGGAATGGAAGCGTTTCGTTATCTGCCGCTGTCCGATTTCGTTGGCGAACACGGGTTGGGCCATTTCGACGTATCGATGGTGGCGCTGCGTGAAATCACGATGCGCTTCTCCGCCGAGTTCGCGATTCGACCGTTCCTCGAGCAACACACCGCCGCAACCCTCGACCAGTGCCGCGCGTGGACCGCTGATGAGAGCGAACACGTTCGACGACTTGTCTCGGAGGGCACGAGACCGCGACTGCCCTGGGCGCCGCGGTTGCGCATGTTCATGGCCGATCCACATCCGGTCGTCGAACTCCTCGAACTACTCAAGGACGACGACTCCGAGTACGTCCGACGTTCGGTGGCGAATTGCGTGAACGACATCGCCAAGGACCACCCCGACGTGGCGGTCGACATTGCCCGCCGTTGGTGGCCGGGGGCGTCTGTCGAACGACAACGGCTGGTCAAACACGCGCTGCGATCGCTGATCAAGCAGGGTGACGTGAGCGCGCTCGAAGTGATCGGCTACGGCGGCGACTCGCCGCTGGTCACCGTGGCGTCGGGATGCGAACCGGCAACGGTCCCGATCGGGTCATCGACCCATCTGTGGGTCGATCTGCACAATCCCACCGACCATCAACTAGGTGCGCTGGTGGACTTTCGGGTGCACTTCGTGAAGGCCAACGGGTCGACGTCGCCGAAGGTCTTCAAGGGGGCCGAGATCGACGTCGCGCCCGGCGCCACGGCAACCGTGCGCAAGAAGGTGTCGTTGAAGGTGCACACCACGCGCACTCCGTACACGGGCAGCCACCGCGTCGAGGTGCTGATCAACGGCGATGCACATCCGCTTGGCGTATTCGACGTCACAGCGTGATCTGGATCGTCGCCGGATGGCTCGCGTCCGATCGCTCACGAGTTGGCGAGGTCTGTGGCGCCCCGCGGTGGGCTCGGCGGTTTGCCGCTAGATAATGAACGCAATGGGCGACGCGGTTCCAACGACTCGATGGCGCGACGCGCCGCGCCGGCTCGCTGCTGTGGTCGCTGTCGCGCTTGTCGTGCTGACGATCCCCATCGGCGGCACTGCGCGCGCGGATGAGACGTTCGTCTTCGATGGCGCCGGCGATGCGCCGAGCATCAGCCTCATCGGCGACTCCACGCTTGCGGGTGTGCGCTGGTACTTCGACTACGGCGAGTTGCAGCAGTTCAACTTCGTGCTCAATGCGGAGTCGTGCCGGCGCACGATCGAGCTGTCGTGTTTCAGTCGAGAGGGGTACCGGTCGGCGAACGTGCTGGCGGTGATGGAGTCGCTCGACGGTCAGCTGGGCGACGTGCTCGTCGTTATGTCTGGCTACAACGATCCATTGGCGACAATCGACGAGGCCATCGCCGGTGTGATCGACGAGGCACAACGGCAGGGCGTCGACAACGTCGTCTGGCTCACTCTGCGCGCTGGATCAGGTGTTGCGTACTCGGACCCCCAAGAGCAGACCAGCGTGGCCACGTTCGAGGAGTACAACGAACAACTCGTCGCCGCGTCGGAGGCATCGGACGGCTATCTCCAGGTTGCCGACTGGGCCACGTACTCCAACGGAGCCGGCGGGTGGTTCGAGACCGACGGCGTTCACCTCACCAGCGCCGGCGTCGACGCCGTCACCACCTTCATCGCTGGATCGGTCGAGCGCGTGCTCGCCGGAGAGGACATCAACCCGTCGTCGGGGCCATGGACCACGCTGGTCCCGGGAGCGGAGGGCGACGTCGTGACGGCGGTGCAGCAAGCCGTGATCGAGGCCGGTGTCGATCTTCCCGGCGGCGTCGACGGTGTGTTCGGTAACGAGACGATGTTCGCCGTCGCCGAGTACCAGCGGCGCACCGGCGATCTGCAGGTCACCGGCGCAGTGGATATCGCCACCGCCCGCTCGCTCGGGGTGTTCGACGTCGGTGACGAGGAACCAGCGGTCGCGCCGCAGTCGGCGGAACCCGACCTGCGAGTGGCCAGCCCGTCGGAGCCGGCTGCTGCCGCTCCCGAGCAGGCCGATGTCGCCGGGGGTGGGTCGAGTCCGCTGCCGATCGTGCTCGCGGTCTTCGCGGTTGCGCTCCTCGTGGCGGTCGGCCTCGGTCGGCGACGACGTCAACCGCCGACACGGCATCGACGCCACGCCGAGCAGCCGGTGTGAGCTGATCGGCTGCTGCGTTCAGCGACGCTTCAGCTTCGACTCAGGGGGGTCTCACCGACGCGGCAGAGCATTGCGCGGCAATCCCGTCCGTACGGAGGAGTCTCTGCATGCACCCGTTCGCCCGCCGCCGCCTTCCCTCGGCTCGTCATCTGATCGTGGGCGCGTGTGCGCTGTCGCTGGTGGCGGGCTGTGTCGCCAACGCAGACGGCACAGCGGAGCAGCCCACTATTGACGAGACAGGTTCGTCCGCTCCGTCGTCGTCGTCCAGTGCAACACCCCCGCCGTCGTCGACCAGTGCAACAACACCCCCGTCGTCGTCGCCGACACTTGCTGACACCGTGGCGTTAGAAGTAGCCGCTCAGCCGGTGGCATCGAACACGCTCGCCGCTGCGCTGACGATCGACGCCACGATGCCGGTCGTGGTCGCGGTGACCGCAACGGCCGATGACCACGTTGTGACCACCCCGTTCACCGCTGCGGCGGACGCGAGTCACCTACTGCCGCTGGTGGGCTTGCGATCGAACCGTGAGTACGTGGTGGAGGTCGTTGCGTTTGACACCGGAGGTCGACCCGTTGCCGATGCGACCACGACGGTGGCGACCGGTGACCTCCCTGACTTCGTCGTCGACTACGAGCTGGCGATCGCAACATCGGAGATGCAGCCGGGTCTCACCCTCGTCGAGGCCGTACCGTCCGGGTCCACTGGTGGGCACCTGTTGGCGGTCGACAGCGAGGGGCACGTGGTGTGGTATCACGAGCCGGCCAGCACGCTCGGTGCAGTGTCGATCAACGACGTCGGCAACTTCACGGCCGTGAGTTTTCCCTTCGGGTATGTCGAGTTCGACGTGCTCGGCGCGACGATCAACGACTGGGTGTTGGGCGAGCCGGGCTCGAGCGGTGACGGTGGCACTGACGTCACGACGCTCGACGTCCCGTGGTCCGTGGGGTCGAACCGGTCGGACGCTCAAGTGCACACCGCACATCACGACGTGATCGAACTTCCCTCGGGGAATCTGCTCGGGCTTGCCCGGGTGACCCACGACGTGTCCGCCGAGCTCCGTGCGGCGAGCTGTCCGAACGACGATCGCGACTGGAGCGTGGCCAGTGATGTTGTGGTCGAGTTCCAGCCGGACGGCACCGTGGTCAGGACCTGGAACGTGGCTGACGCGATCGACATCGAGACGAACCCGGGCACCCACTTGTGTTCCGACGGTGGACTCTTCGCAACAGATCTCGAACGCGACTGGAGCCACGCCAACGCGGTGGAGTACGACGCCGAACGTGACCTGGTGCTCGTGTCGATACGCCACACAGATTCGATCGTGGCGTTTGAGCATCCCGACGACATCGGTCACCACACGGAGGTCGCGTGGATCCTCGGTGCGGAT
>JBCBSO010000444.1:0-3882 GCA_039819205.1 Actinomycetota bacterium | reverse complement strand
CGTCCACTCTCACGATGGCCGATGCGCTCCTGCGTCATGGTCCGTTCGCCGACGACCATCTTCCGACGAGCATTGTCCGAATCGGGCGCCCAGCGGCGTCACGCATACTCGTCGAGTGGACCTCGCGGGCGGTTGCCGCCGGTGGCTCGCTCGTGCAGGTGGGCGGTCCGGGCAGGATCGACCCGGGGCTCGACGTGACCGCTCGCTGCTCGCTGGACGACGTGCTCGCCGCAGTCGAGGCCGGGGCGACGGGGACGCCATGGGCGGCGCGTTGGCGGCGCGCCGAGGAGCGGGCTCGTGGCGCTGCCGGGGCGCTGCTCGACGAATTCGAGGCCGCCGGACGACTGACCGAGCCTGGCGTCGCCCGCATCGTGGCGCTCCATCGACCGCGTGGCGCGCAGGTCACGGTCGCCTCGTCGATGCCGGTGCGTGATCTCGAGTGGTTCGGTGGGCCGACGGCGGTTGCCTGGTGCAATCGCGGAGCGAACGGCATCGATGGCACGATGTCGACCGCTCTCGGCCGATCGCTCGGCGGGGTCCCATCGCTCGTGCTGCTTGGCGACATTGCCTTCATCCACGACGTCAACGCGCTCGTCGCACTCACCGATCGCCGTGCTGATCTGCGAATCGTGGTGGTCGACAACGATGGTGGCGGAATCTTCTCGTTCTTGCCGCAGGCCCGCCAACTGTCCGATGAACGATTCGAGCAGTTGTTCGGGACCCCACATGGCGCTGACGTGCTAGCGCTCGCCGCAGCGCATGGCCTGCCCACCGTCGACATCGCTGATCCCCATGCGCTCATCGAGCAGCTGAGCGTGCCTGGTCCGTGGGTCGCCCGGGTGGCGACCGATCGTCGAGCCAACGTGGCGGTGCACGCCGACCTCCACGACGCGGTCGCCGCGGCGATCGACCCGAGCAGCGCGGCGTCGCCACCACTGCGGTGAGCCAAACCCGCAGATGGTCGGGTTTCGCTCATCGGTGGGAATCCCGCGCTGGTTCCGGTGAGGCAAACCCGCCGGTGGTCGGGTTTCGCTCATCGGTGGGAATCCCGCGCTGGTTCCGGTGAGCGAAACCCACCCATGTGGTGGCTTCGCTCATCGGTGGATGGCGGGCGCGGGACTACGGCCGAACGATGGCGCCGAGCATGGCCTGGAACTTGGCTTGCGTCTCGGCGAGTTCGGCGTCCGGCTCGCTGTCGGCGACGATTCCTCCGCCGGCGACGAGGCGCGCCGAGCGTCGGTCCGGTGAGAACTCGGCGCACCGAATGGTCACTGCCCACGTGCCGTCGCCGGCGGCGTCAACCCAGCCCACGGCGCCCCCGTAGCGGCCGCGGGTGAAGCCCTCGTGTGCGGTGATCAGGTCGATCGCCTCGTCGCGTGGGTGGCCGCCGAGTGCAGGTGTCGGGGCGAGGGCCCGCGCTAAGGGGAGCACCGAGGGAGCGGGATCGGAGAGCACGCCTTCCATTCGCGTGCCGAGGTGCTGCACATTGGCCACGGTGACGATCGACGGCTCGGGTTCCCAGTCGAGGTAGCTGGCGTAGGGCAACAACGTGTCGTGCACGACGTCGATCACCACCCGCTGCTCGATCTGGTTTTTCGTGCTGTCGATCAACTCGGCGGCGATGGTCGCGTCGCGCGCGGGATCGCCCGTGCGCGGTGCTGTGCCAGCGAGTGGATGCGACCGTACGACGGCCACGGCGTCCTCCTCGTGGGAGCGCTCGACCTCCACCAGCAGCTCGGGCGACGCGCCGACGAGCCCATCGAACGAGTAGCGGTAGCTCGAACCGAAGGCTGCCCGCAGTCGGCGGAGCACGGCATGGACGTTGATTGGCACGTCGCACTCGACGTGAATCGGTCGGGCGATCACCGCCTTGGTGAGGTTGCCAGCGCGTACGGCGTCGCGGGCGGCCGTCACCGCTGCGAGGTAGCGGCCGACCGCCTCGGGGGTGACGGTGAACGCGCCGGCGGTGGTGGCGGCGTCCGGTGGCACGGTGAGGGCGGGGCGCCAGTCCGCGTTGTCGATCGTGGTGACCGTCACGCGGTCGTCGGGGAGCCGGCGCACTGCAACCTCGGGGACCACCAGCTCGCCGGTGTCACGGGGATCGAAGCCCAGCACTCCGATCGCCAGCGGGGCGACTTCGGGCACGGTCGTGTCGTGGTCGATCTCGGCGAGGACGGTCTCGATAGCAGTGTGGTCGCCGCGCGCGGCGACACCGCGCCCAGCTACGCCGATCCGGCTCTGCACGAAGAGCATCCCGTCACCGCGGGCGACGTCGTTGAGATCGATGCTGGCAGGTGCTCCGTCGAGTTCGGACAGCAGGCGGGTGACGGCGCGCATCAGCGGCGGGTGCCGGTGAGGAGCTGGGTCAGTCCGCCGCTCAATTGGCTGTGTCGAACGTCGTCGAATCCAGCTTTGGTCAACGACGCGACCATGTCGTCGGGCGGCGGAAGGTACTCGACGCTCTTGGGCAGGTAGCGATACGCGGCGCCGTCGGACAACAGGGCGCCGATCCGGGGAACGACGCGCCCGAAGTAGATGTCGTTGCCCCACCGCACCATGGCGTTGTGGGGAATCCCCACGTCGAGCAGGGCGATCCGCCCATCAGGGCGTGTTACTCGGGCCAGCTCGCGGAAGAAGGCGTCGAGATCGACCAAGTTGCGCAAGGCGAACCCGCATGTGACGCCGTCGACGGCGCCAGCGGGGAGCGGCAGGCGGAGGATGTCGGCCTGTACCAGGGGCGCGCCAGAGCGGTCGGCAGAGAGCATTCCGAAGCTCAGATCGAACGAGAGTGGCACCAACCCGGCCGACTGCAGGTCGATGCACAGGTCGCCCGTGCCGCTCGCCAGGTCGATCACCCGCGAGCCTGGGCGGAGCGCGAGCTCGCGCACTGCGCGATGCCGCCAGCGCACGTCGAGACGGAACGAGATGATGCGATTGAGTCGGTCGTAGCGCGGAGCGATCGCGTCGAACATGTCGCGCACCGCGACGACCTTGGCCTCGCCCTGCGGCAGCGCCTCGGTGTCCCACGAGCGGTCGGTCATCGACCGCTGAGGCTACGGGGCAGATGCCGGAGGCGGGTCGTCGAGCTGGCCCGATTGCCGGCGGTCGATGCGTTCGACCTCGGCACGCGCCTCAGCCAGTGCCTGCAGTCGCAGGTCGGCGTCGCTCACCGCGCGTTCGACGAGCTCGCGGCTGTCGGCGATCTGCACGCTCGTCACGAGGTCGGTCACTGCGTCTTCGAGTCCGGCCACGAGCGGCTCGAACGCAGCGACCGGATCGTCGCGCGTGCGCTCGGGCAACGCCGCCGCGGCGATGAGCCGTTCGTCGATCGCCAACGCCTCGCGTTCGAGCGAGGCGGTCGAATCCGTTAGGCCGTACTCGGCGACGTTCGGGTTGGCGCGCAACGCAGCGACGGCGTCGCGCAGACGGCGGTGCAGTTTGGCTTCGGGCGAGTGGGAGCCGGCCCACGAGTCGGGGGCGTTGCTCGGTACGCCGGGCACGATCTCGTTCGCTGTGTCGTACTCCCGCTTACCGCGAACGGCCAGCGCAACACCGAACGCGACGATCGCGCCGACGGCGACCACGAGAGCGATGGTGATGGCGGTGCCCACCGCTACCCGCCACCCGAGGCCGTGTACACGACCAAGATGGTGATGAGGATGGCCAACGCAACGCCGACGGCGAGGGCGATCTTGACCTTGCTGTACGGACGTTCACCGTGCACTTCGCCGGTGACGCCGTTGATGTACACCTGGAACGGGCGCTGCTCGTAGATCACCGTGAGCAGCCAGATCGGCAGCAGCAGGTGCTTGTACGTCATGGTGCGCCAGTCGACGTTCATCGAGTGGATCTCTTGCACGTCGCGACATCGGCGGCGACGTG
>JBCBSO010000443.1:0-3885 GCA_039819205.1 Actinomycetota bacterium | reverse complement strand
GTTTCATACTAATACCATAGATACTATGTCGTTTCCACTTATTAACACTGATATTCCTTACCTAACTACCGAGCAGATGGTAGAAGTAGATCGGCTAATGATTGAGCAATACCGGATTGAGCTCATTCAAATGATGGAGAACGCCGGGCGGGCCCTCGCCGAGATCGTGGCGCTAGGTGGCCCCTCGTCGGTTGCGGTGCTCGTCGGCAAGGGCGGCAACGGCGGTGGCGGGCTCGTCGCCGCACGACACTTGGCCAACATCGGCCTCGACGTACGCGTCGTACTCGGACATCCGGCTGCTGCGCTGACGCCCGTGCCGACGCATCAACTGGACATCGTCGATCGACTCGCGATCCCCGTCACCGATTCGGCGGCCGCCGTCGATGCCGACGTCGTCGTCGATGCACTCGTCGGCTACAGCTTGCGGGGCGGCCTTCGTGGGGCCGCTGCCGGGCTGGTCGAGGCGATTCCGGCGTCGGCGCGGGTGGTCAGCCTCGACGTTCCGTCGGGGCTCGACGCCACGACCGGTCAGGTCGACGGCGTGGTGGTCCGCCCGGACGCCACGGTGACGCTTTGTCTTCCGAAGCGCGGCCTGCGCGCTCCGGAGTCGACCGGCGAGCTGTTCCTCGCCGACATCTCGGTGCCACCGCGCGTCACCGAGCGGGTCGGTGGGGCACCGGCGCCGCCATTCGGTCGTGGGCGCGTGCTGCGGATCACTGGCAGGTAGGACCGGCCGACGACCTCGATCCGGCGGTCACCAGTCTGCAAGGCTGCGCGGGTGGATGTCGCCGGCCACGGGGTGCTCGTCACCGGATCAGCATCGGGTCTGGGTGCAGCGACGGCCGCTGACTTCACCGAACAGGGCGCCGACGTGACCGGCCTCGACCGCGCTGCCACGCCGCCCGTCGACGTCACCGACGCCGACGCGGTCGACGCCGTGATCAGTGGCATCGACGACCTTCGGGTGCTCGTGTGTTGCGCCGGCACGGGCGGCGCCGGTGGGCTCACCGTTCGCCGCGGACAGCCGCATGACCTCGCGGCGTTCGAGCAGACCGTGCGCATCAATCTGGTCGGCACGTTCAACTGTGTCCGGCTGGCAGCCGCCGCGATGGCCCAACTCGACGCGCTCGACGGTGGCGAGCGGGGTGTGATCGTGATGACCGCGTCGATCGCCGCGACCGACGGTGTCACCGGGGGTGTGGCCTACTCGGCATCGAAGGCCGGCGTGGCGGGGATGACCCTGCCACTCGCCCGCGATCTCGGCGACCTGGGCATTCGGGTGGTCACGGTCGCGCCGGGGCCGATGGACACGCCGATGGCCGCCGGGCTCCCACCGGCCTATTTCGATCAGCTCATCGCCGATACCCCCTTCCCGCCGCGACTCGGCGTTCCGGCAGAGTTCGCTCGGCTGGCGCGCCACATCGTGGAGAATCCGATGCTCAACGGCGACGTCATCCGTATCGATGGCGGACTGCGGATGCGCGCTCCGGATCGATGAGCGACAGATGAGCGATCTCGACGACCTCGACTTCTTGTCGACCGCCGCGATCGAGCAGCCCCACGAGTACTTCGGCGAGTGGCGCGACCGGTCGCCGGTCGCCTGGAGCCCGCGCCACCGCGCCTGGGTGTTTACCGGTCACCCCGAAGCGCTGTGGGCGTTCACCAGCCCCACGATGTCGACCGACCGGATCGACGTGTTCAGCGCCCGCCAACGCGGCGAACGGGCCGCGGCGCTGGCCCGCGCCACCGAGCTGTTGCGCGGTTGGATGCTGTTCCACGACCCGCCCGAGCACACCAGGCTGCGCGCCCCATTCGCTCGGCGGTTTACCCCGAAGGCGGTGTCTCCGCTCGAAGCGGGTGTTGTCGACGAGTGCACGCGGCTGCTCGACGAGCTGGCGGCGGGACCGCCATCGATCGACCTGGCGGCCAGCTTCGCCCACGAGCTTCCGGCGGCCGTGATCGGTCGTTTGTTTGGCGTACCGACCGAGCGACAGGCGTGGCTGCAAGGCTGGTCGGAGCGCTTCGGTGTGGTGGTGTTCGGCGCTACCGACCGACCCGACTACCTCGAGGTCGCCAGGTCGGCGGGCGAGGAGTTCCACTCGGTGTTGGGTGATCTGTTGCGCCAACGACGCAGCGACCCGCGCGACGACCTGGTGAGCGTGCTCGCATCAACCGACGAGCTCAGCGACCTGGAGGTGCTCGGTGCATGCAGCCTGTTGCTGTTCGCCGGCCACGACACGACGGCATCGCAGATTGCGACGGCCACGCTGACCCTGATCGACCACGCCGACGTTGCCCGCCAACTCGTCGCTGCCGACGACGACGCCGACGAACGAACACGCAACGCGATCATCGAAGAGCTCCTGCGCTACGACGGCGGGGCGACCGCGATGATGCGCATCGTTGCCGACGACGTCGACGTCGCCGGCCAGTCGCTCCGGCGCGGTGACGCGGTGTTCTTGAACCTGCTTGCGGCCAATCGCGACCCACGCGCGTTCGCCGACCCAGACCGGGTCGAACCGGATCGCGACCCGAACCCCCATCTGGCCTTCGGGCAGGGACCACACTTCTGCCTCGGCGCAGCGCTCGCCCGCCTCGAGCTGCGCGTCGCCCTCCCGCAACTCTGGCGCCGCTTTCCCGACCTGGTGCTGGATGGCGACGTCGAGTGGAAACGCGACATCAGCGATCGGTCGGCAGCGGTGCTCCCGATCCGGTTGTGGGAACACGGCGGTACAGCGCGGGGTTAGGTCAGGCATGGCAACCGCATCCTGGAACGGCACGATCATCGCCCAGTCCGACGACACCAAGATCGTCGAGGGCAATCACTACTTCCCGCCCGAATCGATCGTCGAAGGCGTGCTCGTCGTCAGTGAGTACTCGTCGGTCTGCCCCTGGAAGGGCACGGCCAGCTACTACACGATCGAGGTCGACGGACAACGCAACGCCGACGCGGCCTGGTTCTATCCAGAGCCCAAAGACGCGGCCGCGGAGATCAAAGACCACGTGGCGTTCTGGCGTGGCGTCACCGTGTCGGACAGTTGATCGAACCGAGTCGTTGCGGGTGGGTGACGGGCCACGACGACTACATTGCATATCACGACAACGAGTGGGGCCGACCGACGACCGATCCGCACCGGTTGTTCGAGAAGATCTGTCTCGAAGGGTTTCAATCGGGGCTGAGTTGGTTGACGATCCTGCGCAAGCGCGAGAACTTCCGAGCAGCCTTCGCCAACTTCGATATCGACGTCGTTGCCCGCTTCGGCGACGACGACGTGCAACGCCTCTTGGGCGATGCCGGCATCATCCGTCATCGCGGGAAGATCGAAGCCACCATCAACAATGCGCGGCGAGCGATCGAGTTGACCGACGCCGAGGGCTCACTGGTCGACTGGATCTGGTCGTGGGCCGTTGTCGAACCCGAGCGCATCGACGGCGAGATTCCCACGTCGACCGCTCGTTCGACCGCGCTGGCCAAGGAGCTGAAGCGCCGAGGATGGCGGTTCTTCGGGCCGACCACCGCGTACGCGTTCATGCAGAGCGAGGGATTGACCAACGATCACGAGCCAGATTGCTTCGTCTACGCCGAGTGCGAAGACGAACGGACGGCGTTCTTACGCGGCCGATCCCTACGCTGACACCGTGACCGTTGCCGCACCCCCCTCGTTCGGATTCGAGCACACGTTTGCCGAAGGACTCGACGGGCTCTACGCCGAGTGGGAACCGGCGTCGGTGCCCCACCCCGAACTCGCCGTGTTCAACGAAGCGCTGGCGCGCGAACTCGGTCTCGACATCGACGCTCTGCAATCGACCGCCGGCGTGCGTGCGCTCGCCGGCGATGCCGCACCGCCCTCGTTCGGATTCGAGCACACGTTTGCCGAAGGACTC
>JBCBSO010000442.1:0-3890 GCA_039819205.1 Actinomycetota bacterium | reverse complement strand
CCGTTGCCTCCACACTGGGTATTGCCCGCAGCACCGCCGAACGTGACATCGACGCCTCAGCCCGGCAGTCCGCCGCTCCACGTCATCGCTCCGTCGTACCAGTTCGTTGCGCTCCACGGACGACGCGCCGGGCTCAGCGGTGCAGGAAGATGCGCTGGCCGTTGTCAATCAGCATCGCCTGGCCCGAACGAGTGACACTGCCCACCCGAGAGCTTGTATTCGGATCAGCCGGCGGGTGCGTCGTCACGAGCCATTCGTTGTTGGCGAGCGTCGCAATGTAGACGTCGCCCTCTTGGGGTTGGAAGTCGCTGCCGGCCGGCCGGTAGGTCACCGCGTTGCCATCGACGAAGACGGGCACGTGCCCATCCGGAAGGCCGCTTGGACCGTCGGGCGCCGCACTGTTCACGACAGGGTCGAGGCGCAGCAATGCCGTGTCGCCGTCGGGACCACCGGTGATCGCGCCGATGTCGTCGTCGAGCGGTACGAGTTGGCTGACGTCGGCACCACCGATCGGTGTCGTTACCGGGACCCAGCGGCCGTCGACGAGCCGTTGTATGACCCCATCGGGATAGGTGAGCGCAACGATGTCGTCTGCCGAGGCCACGAGCTCGCTGGCCGCGACAGGATCGGCCCAGGCCGGCGCGCCGTCCCACTCCGCTACGAGTGGGTACGACGTCGAGAGGCCGCGGTCGAGTAGCAGGTCAATGTCTTGCTCGGTCAGTCCGAGGTCAGCCGGAGCGACGCTGGTCTCCTCGTTGCTGCTGTCGCCGACGCCGATCGTGAGTTGCATGGCATCGGTGTCGTTGCCGGTTGGCCCAGCGCTCATCGACACGCTCGCGGTGTCGGGATCGAGACCCAGTTGCTCGGCGACCACCACAGAGTTGAGTACATACATGTAGCTGTACAGCACTGCCCAACCCGCTTCGTTCGCCACGAGCTGACCCGGGAGGCTCTGTTCCATGATCACCGGCGGCAGTTCGTCGCGGAGCGGCGGCACGGCGATGGGGTCGTAGCGCCAGTCGACGAGATCGGTCGTCGTGGCCACGTGCGGTTGGTCGTCGATCACGGTGTAGATCGCGAGGCGATCGCCGTGCACCGCGATTCCCTGGTTGTACGTCGAATCACCATTGGGAAGCTCCCCGGAAGCTGGCGCCCATTCGACCCCGTCCGACGAGTACACCAGTACTCCCGAGCTGTCGGCTGGTTCGGCGAGGTCACCCAAGAGGATGCTCACTGCGGCGTTCCACAGCCCGTTGGCTTTGAGGCCGTCGACCACTTCCTCATCGGTCGGGTTCGGGCTGTCGGTGATGCTCTCCTGCCACTCGGGCGGCACCGAGGCGACGAGGTCGCCGATCCGGTCGTCGGGCAGAGGAAGATCAGAGGTCGAGTCGCCGAGCATCAGGAAGCCGCCTTGCCAGGGAACGACCCACTGCACGAACGGGTCGGGTCCGAGCTGCTCGGTGATGGTCTCTGTGACGTCGACGACTTCGGTGAGCTGCGTAGTCGACGCGGGACCATCGTCGACCGCCGGAGTGGTCGACGGCGTTGTCGATGGTGCGACGGGTTCGGTCGCGACAGGCGCAGGTTCGGTTGTCACCGGCTCAAGGGATTGGTTCGGTGCACTTTGCGTGACGGCCACGGGGTCGGTGACGACTGCACCGTCGTTGGGTTCCTGCGATCGGACGACGACGAAACCCAACGCGGCTGTCGCAACCAGCAAGGACGCAGCGATCGACGCCACCGACGGTCGGAACCCGCGCCGACTCGGCACTGCGGTCGGCAGGGTGGCGCGGCGGGCAAGGAACTCGACGTCAGGGCTGATGTCGACCGAGGCGGCCTTGCGTTCCAGCGTCGCCACGAGGCGTTGTTCGAGATCGGTCACGTTAGTTCCTTCCTCAGCTGAGACAGTCCGCGGTGGAGCCATGGCCCGACGGAACCGATCCGACAGCCCAAGCAGTCGGCGATCTCGCGGTCGGTCATCTGGTGGTAGAAGCGCAGCACCAAGACGGCACGGTGGTTGAACGGCAGCTCCTGCAGCACATCCCACAACTCGTCGGTCTCCGCCTCATCCGTCGAGGTGACCACGAGCTGCTGCTGAGTGCGACGCCGTTGTTTGCGTGCGTGGTCTCGACAGCGATTGACCACCGACACGTTGAGGTACGAGCCGGGTTGGTCGAGACGATCCCAACGTTCGTAGAGATCGGCAAACACGTCGTGCACGAGATCGCGAGCGGTGTGGGGGTTGCCGATCAGCAGGGTCGCCCGTCGCAGTTGCAGTGCGAGCTCGCGCTCGTAGAGGTCGGCGAACGACGACGCACGCTGGCCAACGGCCCGATCCCCGTCATCGACGGGTGGCTCAGCACTGGTGCGCGCGATCATCACCTATCTCCACGTCCGACCGAACCGAATCAATACAGAATCATCCGTGGAATCGTCCCGACGTTGTCACCCGGCGGCGGTCGTCGTGACGTCAGAGCGGAGTGAGCGTGGGGTTCGAGGGTCTGGAGGTGGCGTATCGCCAGCACTCGGCCGAACTCATGCGCTACGCCACCGTGCTGGTCGGCCCGGCCGATGCCCACGACGTGGTGACCGACGCAATGGTGAAGGTGTTCGCTGCGGTGGGAGAGGGCGGCGACTCTGCCGTGACCGAGTTGCGGGCATTCCTCTTCCGCGCCGTGCATCACCGCGCTGTTGACTATTTGCGGTCACGCTCCCGGCGCCGGCGGCGGGAAGTCACCTACGCACGCCGCGACCACACAACAAACTCCGACAGCGCGGTTGCGACGGACGCGCGAGCACTCCTCGCGGCACTCACGGTGCAGCAACGGACGGTGGTGTTTCTCACCTACTGGGTGGATTGGTCACCCTCGCAGATCGGCGGCGTGATGGGTGTGAGTGAAGGAACCGTCCGCAAGCAGCTCGCCCGAGCTCGGGCTCGACTCCGGGAGCAACTGCATGAGTGACCACGACCGCGACCCCTCGCTCGACGAGGCCATCGCTCAACTGATCGAGCGCGCGTCGTCTGACGCACCCCAGCCACCCGACGTCGCGCAGTTCACTGAGCAGATGGGACTCACCGATCGGCGTCGACCTCGCCATCGGATCGTGCTTGCGACAGCGGTTGCGTCGCTGCTCGTGATCAGCGTTGGCACTCTGCTGATTGTCAACCGCAACAACAGTGCACCAAACCAGGCGCCCTCATCGGTTATGGCAACGAACCCGACGACGATCGGAACCGACGACACGACCGTGGCAACAACCGCGCCGCCTCGCCCCGGCTCGACCAGTCCGGTGGTGACTGCGCCGTCAACGGCACCACCAACCGATGCTCCCGCCGACGTATCGCCGCTGACACGGCCGTACATCCAATCGCCGGTGTGTGACGCTCAGACCGCGGTAGGTCCCACCCGCCCGCTCCACGCGCAGTGGCTGCGATTCAGCAGCAACCCAGTTCCGATTCAGGTGCTGGGCTCGCCCACCGGAGGTCCGCTCGGTCCATTCATCATCCTTCAGCGGTACTTCGGCGACGAGCGGGTAGCGGTCGGCGACTCGCCAACCGCAATCGGAGACACCGACTACTGGACCACGGTGACCGACACATCAACCGTGGTGCAGTGGAGCCCGGGCGACGGCTCGCTCGGCGTCGCGCAGGCGCGGGGCGTCGACATCGACGAACTGCTCGCGCTCGTCGCCGGGCTGACGCCACGAGACCAGACCGCGGCGATCCCCGGGTTCGACTACGACGCCGACGAGGGCGGACTCGAACTACTCGAAGAGTCGCTCGACACCGATCTCGTCGCCGAGGTCAGCCGCTTCACCTGCATCACACCAACGTCGGGTCGCTTCCGAATCTCGGCGATCAACGGCAGCCCGGCCACTCGGTTTGGCGC
>JBCBSO010000441.1:0-3897 GCA_039819205.1 Actinomycetota bacterium | reverse complement strand
GTGCCGATGTAGTGCGGTCTGTGCGCGCGGGGCACTCGCGAGTTTCCGAGCGGGTCGAGGCGGCTGGAACCTCAAGGCCGGTTCGGTGTGTCGCAGCGTCGAACAGTGCCAGCTCGGTGGCATCGGGCCGCTGGAAGACCGCATGCCAGTCGTCCTTCGTGAGCCGGACGGCGCCGCGCTCGGCTGCGAGCTTCTTAGCGAGCGTGCCGAACTGTGCGGGAAGCCAGTCGATGCTGGCTTGTGATTGTCGAGCGGACTCGTTCCGCAGCGTGATGTTGCGGTGGATACGACTGGTCTCAGCGTCTCGAGCAAGTCGCGTGACACGGAGTGCCTACGATTCGAAGTGTCACTCGCCGTGCCGCCGTGTGTTGCTGGCGGTTCTGCGCCTCGGCGACGCCCGATTGCGTACTACCGAGGAAGCCGCTGAGGATGATGTATCGGCCGAGTGGCGGTAAGCGTTCGACTTGACGCGCGCGTAGCGCACTTCGCGACCCACTTCGTCGAGGCGTGAACGTCGAGGGCGAGGCTGGAGTCGACAAATGGGGCTCACTATCGGCTCGGGGAGGGCTGCGCTACGTACTCCCCCTTGGCCGGTTGTTGACGGTTGCGTAGCGACTACGGATGCCGATCGCCGTGGCCTCACCCACGATGTCCAACTGTCCACGCGATCCTCACAACCAGCACTGGAGCAATCACGATGCACCCCTCGAGCAGCAACCGCAACCGACTCGCCGCGCTCGGGGTGCAGTCGCAGGGTGAGAGGTCCGGTTCCGATCGTGGTGGTGAGGGCAGGCGTCGGACACCGGCTACATGGGCCAACACCATCGAGATCCGTGTCCGAACGATCATCTGGACCGCGACTGTCGCGGTGTTGTCGATCGCTGCGACGGTGACCATCACCTCAGCGTGGACTGCCGACGCCGCACCAGGCGACACCGACTCGACCTACGTGCCAACGCCCGGCTGTAGAGCGTTCGACTTCCGGCCAACACCCAACCAGGTCGGACCAAGAACAACTCCGCTCGGCGCAGGCGAGGTGTACACGCAGCAGATCACCGGCGATGTCGGCGACTGCATCGGACCTCTCGCAATCCCGGCTGACGCGGTCGCAATCGCGATGAACGTCACTGCCGTCAACCCGACCGCACAGACCAACCTGCGACTGTTCCCTGCCGATCTGGCCGAGGTGCCCCTGTTGTCGAATCTCAACGTGTCAGCTGGTCAGGCACCGTTTCCCAACAAAGTCGATGTGACGTTGTCGCCGTCCGGGGCGATCAACATCTACAACTTCAAAGGCACCGTCTCAGTGGTCGGCGACATCGTCGGCTACTACACAAATTCCTCCCTCACGGAGCTCAACGCCCGCCTCGCCGCCGTCGAAGCATTGGCCTCATCCAACGATGCCGGGGTCGCCGCGAACGCCGCCGGGGTCGCCGCGAACGCCGCCGGGGTCGCCGCGTTGGGCGCGGCGCAGCCGTTCATCAAAGTGAGCGAGGCCGTTTCCGACCTGACTGCTCAGCCCACACCGACAGAGATCCGGTCGGTCGCCGTTACCGCGCCCGTGGACGGCCAGGTCGCCGCTCTCGCCACCGGCTGGATGTCGGAGTCCACCAACGGTGAATCGGTGTCTTGTGGATTGATGGACTCGGTCACCGCCCCGCCGACTGGCGAAGCCGTGCTCTGGGATTCGCCAACGGGCGCATCCAACTCACACATCTCGGCGTCGCGTGTGTTCGACATCGCCGCTGGCGAGACCCTCACCGTCTTCCTCGTCTGCCTAAACACCAGTGGCGGCACGACCTTCATCGGCTCGCCTCGGGTAACGGCGGTCTTCACGCCCGCCCCCTGACACATGCGTCCCAACGTCAGCAGGCATCGTCGATGCGTCTCGTGCCGTCGTGGCCAAGCCCGAGACGGAGCGCCGTCGTCGTGAGGGGCCCGAGACAACTCGACCAGGGCGAGACCCCCGACATCGAACGGGTGTGGCCCCCGCGAAGAATCCGTTCACGAATGTCCCCACGCGGACCGATCGAGGCGGTCGCCGAGTGACCATCGCCGTCGTCGTCGATCAACACCAGCCGTTCGCACACCTCGCCGCCACAAGCTTGACATCGCCGCCCGTTTCCTCCAAACACCACCTACCGACTACCGGCCACAAGCACCCACGCTCTCCTGACCCGCTCCGTCACGAGCAATACAGCGCACCTCAGCGAGCGCCGTCGTGCCGATGTAGGGCGGGTCGCTAAGAGGTTCCGGCGTGCCAATACCGAGCGGGTTGATGCCCGGTCAGGACAGGTCGAGTGGAGGCACGCCAGCTTTGGGGTGCTGGCTGACCACCTCTGCGACTCGGCCGATGAGCTGCATCCTGGCCTCGACCGCGTTGGGTTCGAACGAGTCGATATCACCGATCAGGCTTCGGTCGGTGAACTGAGCAGCCGACTCGATCAACGGGCCGATCAGTTCTGGTTCGGCACGTACCGCGAACGCCAACGCTTCGGACATGCCGTAGCCGTAGTGCAACACGTTGGAGATCCCTATTTGGTCCACGGCGCAAGCCATCCGCTGCGTCTCGGAGTCCAGGTCGTCGAGATCGAGTTCGTCGTATGGCACCACAAACTGTTCCCATTGGCGCAGATGGACGCGCATCCGCTTCTTCTTGCGCCAGTTCCAACGGTTTCGGAACCACGCTGCCACGGGTTGGGAACGAACTCGAACTGGCAACAGTGTGTTCGTCACGGCAACCAGCTTCGTCTACTGATCGGGCATGATCCATTCAGCTCCCATCCGCACGATCCCGAGTGGATCGCTGAGCGCAACCGTGCCGTACTAGGACGGTCGTTTGGGAGCCACGATTGCGCGATTACCGAGCGGCTTGGAGTGGGGTTTGGTCGGCGTCGAGCCGTGCGTAGATCGGGGTGGGTTTGGTGGTGGAGTCGTTGGCGAGTTGTTGGATGGCACGCGTCGCTAGGTCAGGGGTGATGGGTTCGATCGCTCGTGCGATGGCGGTCAGTGTTGCGGTGTAGGTGTCGAGTAGCCGGTGGAGTTCGTGTTGCCGGGCAGGGTCCTTCGCGAGTTGCCATGGCGCGTTCAGTTCGATGTGCCGGTTCACGTCGCCAATCGCTGTGACGATGTGATCCGACGCGCGTCGCCGGTCGAAGTTGGCGAGCGCACCCGCGACGTGAGCACTGAGGTTGGCGGTTTCGGGTAGCGGGTCGGTGTCGGGGGGCGGTGGTTCGGGGTGGCTGGTGCGGTGGCGGATGGTGGCGATGCGGTTGATGGCGTTGCCGAGTCCGTTGGCGAGTGTGTTGTTGGCGTTGTCGACGAGACGGTCAATCGTGAAGTCGGTGTCGCTGACGGCGGAGACTTCGTTGGTGATCCACCAGCGCAGCGCATCGGAGCCGTGGGTGGTGGCGATGTCGGTAGGTGACGGGCCCGACCCAGTCGATTTGGAGATCTTGGCGCCGTCAACGCTCAGGTACGGGTGGACGTGGATCCGGGTCGGCAGCGGCTCACCTGCCGAGAGCAGAAACGCGGGCCAGTAGATGGCATGGAAGCGGGTGATGCCTTTGCCAACGACGTGGATGCGCTCGTCGACGTCGCGCCACCACTCGCGGTAGGCGTCGCCGTTGGTGCCGTAGTCGAGGGCACTGATGTAGTTGGCGAGCGCGTCGAACCACACGTAAATCACCTGGGTCGGATCGCCAGGAACGCCGATCCCCCATCCGTGGGCACGTTCAACGCTGCGTGAAACGCTGATGTCGCCGAGACCGCGACGGGCGAAGGCGAGAATTTCGTCGCGGAACGGCGCCGGTGTGATGCGGAGTTCGTTGGACTCGATGAGGTCGATGAGCCGTTCGGTGTACGCAGAGAGCCGGAAGAACCAGTTTGTCTCGGTGA
>JBCBSO010000440.1:0-3902 GCA_039819205.1 Actinomycetota bacterium | reverse complement strand
GCGGCGTCGACTGCGGTCACGGCAACCGTCACCGGGTTGCCCGCGCCGGGTGCGTTCTCGCCGCTGACGAGCACACTGATGAGGACGGGGCCCTCGCCCGGCTCGGCGTCCGGGAGCACCGGCAGCCCGGTGCTGTCGACCTCTTCTCCGTCGACGGTGACCTCCTCCAGGGTGGCCCCGTCGACGGTGACGGCGTACCCGGCCGCCGCGTCATCGCGATCGACGGTGGTCACGAGTTCAGCGGACCATCCACCGGAGATGCCCGGCGCTGCGGTGATCGGGCCGGACACGACGGTGTTGGCCACGGTGGCGGCGTTGCGCGTGGTGGAGTTCCACCACGTGGCCACCCACCCCTGCGAGTCCGTCGTGCTGTCGATCAGCTCCTGGCTCATCGGCATCGAATCGCGGTGGGCGGCGAGGGGCATGTGCGTCGCGCTGTCGAACATCGACACCGGGGCCGGGCCCCAGATGGTGACGGCACGGCCGTCGTCGGCTCGCTCGTACACGGTCTGCAGTTGCCCCTCGCGCAGCCCCACTGGCCGGTCATCGGCGTCGTAGAGGGCCACGGCGGTCACACCGAGCGGGTCGGTGACGCTGTTGGTCACCCAGGTGTCGGGATCGAAGGTGATGGTGGTCACCTGGGGCGCGCTGCCGTCGAAGACCGAGGTCACTGTGGCGTTGTCCGCGCCGTATCCGAACGTCAACACCTCTCGTGCGCTGCTGCCGGGGGTGGCGGCGGGGCTGGTGATCGTGGCGATGCGCCCGTTGCTGTCGTAGGTCAGGTCGTAGTTGGTGTCGGCGGACTCACCGGCGACGGCATCGACCAGACCGGCACGGGGGTCGCGCAATGTGGTCATCACGCCGGCGTTGTCGTAGGCCATGTCGAGGCGGCGGCCTTCTGGCAGGAACAGCGCCGAGATGTCGTCGCCCTGCCAACCCACATCGATGCGCGTGGTGGCATCGCCGGCGGGGTCGTCGATGAACGTGATGGAGCACAGTCCGCCGAGCGGTGCGGCGTCGAAGCCGCCCGGGGTCGCGGGGCAGCCGGTCGGCCCGCCGACGTACCCCAGCTCGACCGAACGGCCGGTGACCGGGTCGGTCACCGACGTGAGCGTTCCGTCGAACCATGTCGTCTCGTAGGTCGCGGCGCCGACGTCGTCGGACAACGGCGCGGTGTAGCGCTCGAGGTCGCCCCAGTAGCTGAATTCGTAGACCGCGCCGTCGGTGTCGACGAGACGCCAGCCGCCGGTGGATTCGTCGGCGGTGAGGATGGCGCGCACACCCGCGACGTCGGTATCGACGAGTTGGGGAAGGTCGTAGGTGCCATCTCCGTTGTCGAGGTAGCGCAGTCGCTGGCCGTTGGTGCCGACCAGCTCGAGCGTTCCGGTGGCGCCGTACTCGATGACCTCGAACCAGGTTGGTGGTGCCGGGAGCGTCAACTCCCAGCCGCCGCCGAGCGGCGCCCGGAACGGACCGACCGCTGGCGTCGTCAGGTTCGACGTGCGGTACGTGAGTGACAGCGGAACCGAGACGTCAGAGGTGCCGAGGGGAGCGTCGAGGATCAATTCGCCGGTCGTCGGCGCCATTGCGAACGGTCCGGCGTGTTGCCACTCCTGGAGCGCATCGCCGGTCTGATCGACAATCACGAGCATCGCCTGGGTCGGGTCCTCGGCCGGCTCTTCTTCGTCAGCCGGGTCGTCTTCGTCGACCGGATCCTCGGGTGGCGGCGTCGAGCCGTCGTCGGCAGGGCTCACCGCCACGACGTACGTGCCGCCGTCGACCATCGAACCCGCTGCCGGTGTCCAGCGGTCGCTGGTCGTCGGGCCCGACACGTCGCCGCGCGCCTGTTCGGCGCCAAGGTCGTAGAGCACGTACTCCCAGCCGAGTTCCGGGTGTGGTTCCACGTCGCCGGGTCCGAAGGCGGGTGTCGTCGTGCGGACGACGCACATGTCGTCGTCGCCGATCTGGCAGACGTCGCCAGCTCGTTCGAGGTCGAGCAGCGAGTTGTTCTCCCCCGAACCGGGGAGGGCCGGAAGGCCCCACGCCGACGGTTCGGCGACGATCGGCGGAAGGTCCGGGGCGACGGCCTCGACGCGCGCCGGGAACAGTGTGGCGACGAGCGACGTCGTGGCCAATGCTGCTCCTGCGGTGATCCACCTCCCTCTGCGACGTCGTGCGTTGGCGCTGGCGTCGTGCCCGGCTGGGCGAGAGGTGGTGTTGATCGAGGGCTCCTTGTTGGTTGTCGCGGTGTTGGCCGTGGCGGTGTTGGCGCTAATGGCCGTCTGGTGGTCAGTGTCGTCGTGTTGATCTGAACGGCGCTTGTGCGCCGTCTGAAGTCCTGTGGGAAAGGCCGTGAGCGGCTCGTGGTGGGCGTGCATCGTCAGCTGAACCTCGTGTAGCGGACGATCGCTGCGATGTGCTCGGTGTCCTGCTCGTACAGCGTGGTGCCCCAGCCACTCGTGGTGGTGCTGCGGTGGCCGGCGAGGGCCAACGGCTGCGACCAGAAGCGGCCGCCGGCGGTGTTCACCAGGCTGCCGGTACCCGGGTCGTCGAGCAGATCGTTCGGGTGCTGCAGCGGGTTCCACGTGCGCAGCGAGCGCCAGTCGCCGTACGGGTCACGGAAGAGCCACACGTCGGCTCCGTCACCGTCGTAGTTGCGTCCGGCCACGGTGAGGAAACGGCCGTTCACGTCGATCTTGCCGCCGAACGGCTGCGCCCGGGGACCGGACTCGTCGAATGGCGCCACGACGGTGAAGTCCTCGTCCCAGTAGCCGCCCATGTCGCGGTAGCCGGACAATTGACCGGGGGTGCCGGTGCCGCCGGCTCCTCCGCTGTTGACATCGCCGGGATCACTGTGCAGCAACAGGCTGCCGTCGTCGGTGAAGGCCAGCGTGCTCTGGTGGCCGAGCACGCTCGTGTTGTACGTCCGCATGGCCAACGACTTCGAGACGTTGTCGCCGGCGAACTCGTACACGGCGATGCCGCCTTGTGTGGTCGTGGCGATGCGCACCCCGTTCGGCGACGGGGCAATGTCGATCGAGGCAGCGAATGCGTCCGGCGCAAGACCCAGGCCCTGCAGCCCGTTGTCGATGGCCCACGGCATCGGCTGCTCGGCCCGCAGTGCCGTGCCGCTGCCGATCCACACTTGACCGTCGACGAGATCGAGCGAGTCGATCGTTGCTGCGTTTCCGAGATCGAGCTCGTAGGCGATCGAGCGACCGGTGATGAGTGGCATCGTGTCCATGTCGAACCACTGGCTGTCGTCGCGCAGGCTGCCCAGTGTTTCGGTCGTGTCGACCACCACCAGGCGGAGTCCGGCCGGAGTGTCGTCGATGCGCATCACCGCATAGCCAGCTGCGCTGATCGGATCAGCGGTAAACGCCTCCATCGAGGTGAAGGGCACTGCCGAGCGAACTCGAACGGGGTCGGTCCGTTCCATGGTGTCGGCGTCGATGGCGAACGCCAGGTCGGCGCGGTACCACTGGTCGACCGGTCCGCCGACCGGGTCGTCGACCGGATACGACGCGACCTCGTCGTTGACCACGAGGATGTTGTCGCCATCGAAGGCCAGACCGCTGATCGTCGTCGAGTACGTCGCTTCATCGGTCGAGCCGTCGAGCGGGTCGTAGCGCACGACCGTGCCGAGCGCCGGGCTCGAGACCCACACGTAGCGCAGGTCATCGACGACGATGTCGGGAGCGTTGCCGTTGCGGGTGTGATCGAACGCATTGGGTGAGGCGACGCTGCGCGCCGCGCCCGACTCGACATCGAAGGTCACGAGCAGCGGGACCGACTGGGTGCCGTTGCCGGCGTTGGTCACGAACAGCTCGTCGCCGACGAGGGCAACGTCGCTCGGGTTGGTCACCAGATCGAGGTCGAGCGTGCGCGTCACCGTGCCCGTG
>JBCBSO010000439.1:0-3911 GCA_039819205.1 Actinomycetota bacterium | reverse complement strand
CTCCGCTCGGGTCGTTCGGCGAGCCCGGCGCCTATCTCGTCGTGGACGCATCCGGCCAACGCATCGACGTCCGGCGTGTCCCTCTGAACGAGCGGTTCGAGGTGTTCGTCGACGCACGTGGCGATCTGCGAACCGACCATCACCTAAAGCTGTGGAACACCTCAGTCATCAGATTCCACTACCGGCTCAACCACCTGCCCACCGACCCCGCCAGATCCAATAGCGGCGTCGCCCGGTAGCGGCACCTTCCACTCCGGTCGGTGCGCATATCGCCCACCACCGACGCGCACGACCACCCGCTCGGCATCGGCAGCTACGGAGCGCCTACTCCGATCGAGAGTGCCGCCCGTCCGATCGCGGGACGAGCGAACTCAAAGGTGAACGACCTAGGCGTTGTTTGACCGGCTACGACACCTCGGCAAAGACAACTTTGTCCTCCTCAGTCCAGACGCTTATCCGTGAGTAGTTCGGCACCAGTTGCACCACCTCGACGTCGGTTAGGTCACGAAACTCGAAGCCTTGTTCGGTGACGAGCGTCTCTGCTTCGTCGCTCATCATGCCAACAAGCTCATCCGCCACGCGCTCGGCATCGGCACTCGCCCCGGAGGTTCTGAGGAGAGTCGTGGTGTACACACGTCGCTCGTCCAATGGGGAGTGCAGCTCGACGAAGACAACGTTGTCCGACGGCTCGACGCAGGACGGCCCACCGCTTTGGTCCAGATAGAGGTTTAGTAGGACTGCGTCGCCCCGGCCAGCTACAGCTTCGCCACGTGCGGCGTAGCAGGGCGTGTCGGGTGGAGAGAAGTAGACCGCAATAGTGCGATCTTCGAACTCCGTGTCGAACCGATTGATCAGCCACGGTTCTTCCGCCGACGTTGTAACACCGAGCGATCCTTCACCGACGGAATCCATAGGCCGCGCTGTCGGCGAAGAGTCGACCGGTGCCGGAGGTTTGGTGGACCCGGTGGTCGTCGACACGCGTGCCGGATCTGACCGGCCGGGCACCACCGCTGCCGACGGCCTGGTTGTGTCAGCCAAGCTGCGCTCAGTCGCAGAACCTGCCGTCGAACACGACAAGCAAGCTGCACCGAACACCAAGGGCCAGAACCTCTTAACCATGCGGCGTCCTCTGCTCAACGGACCAGTTGCCAACGATGACACAACGCACAGCGGCGTGCTCTTCGTCACGCAAGGCTGGCTTCGAGTGGGCGCCAACGCCAGCCTTTGTTTGAACCGAGGTACCGACGACCCACCGTCATCCCACCGGCGCGGAGCGCGATGCAGTCATCGCCGCGCTCGGTAAGGGCCAGTTGCCGCAATCGACCGAGCGTCCCTTGCCTCGGATAGCCATCGTTTCGGCCAGTCTTGATCCGCAGGTTGTCGGCACCGCCCATAAGACACCGGCGTCGACGCCCGCCGGGTTGCAGCAGCAACCACCGAACAGCACAGCCACACCCTGGACTCCCCGTGCTGTCGTCGAGGAGCGTTCAGTGCTTCCAATCAGTGGGGAGCCCTGAACCACGCAATCGACAATGCCGTTGAGCTTGCGTCAGACGACCCGTCCTGGTTCGGCACCAATGGGTTCGCCAAGGTGCGCGCGATTGCGCAGTCGATCAGTCGTCCTGCCGAGGTTTCAGCCAGCCGACGAAGAACCAAACTGCGATGGCGATCACCAGTGGGACTCCTGCCGTGGCGATCGTCCAGAGCGCGTGCTCAACCTTGTAGCTAGCGGGCATCTCAGCGAGGCACGATCCGGTGCACGTTCGGAAGTAGCGCTCCTCAGCCGAACCGTTCGAAGCGAATGCAAACACCGCCCAACCAACGGCAAGCGCGATCAGGGTCAGGCTGGGCCACCGAGGATCCCGACGTTCGTGTGCGCGCTGCACCACCACTTCAAAGTATCGGCGGGCTCTACCGATCTCTGGAGCTGGAGTTGATCCTTGAGTTCGGATACTTGGTTAGCAAGTCGTGTTGGCGACAGGGGATACCCGGCCCCCAACGGCCAGCGACGAACCCGCTCGATATCGCTACTTCGCGCGCCACCCTCGGCGCCACGCGAGAACGGCAGATACGAGTGAGCGTTCGCGGCCTTGGGGAGCTCGGTATCGGCAGCCGGACCTACGTCTCGGGCCGCTCGAGTGTCGCCGGGACGTTGCGTCGCGTGTGAAGGATCCTCCAGACGTCGATCTCTTCGTCGGTGACGACATAGAACACGACGTACGGGAAGCGTTGCAGCGGCCAGGCGCGCAGTTCGGGGATGGCGAGCTCGTAGGCGAACCGGAGTGAGCCGACCTGGGGACTGCGGCGGATTCGCGTGACGGCGCGCTCGACGGCATCGATGAAGTCAAGGGCGGTCTGGTCACCTGCGTCTCGCCGGTAGTACTCGCTTGCGCCCTCGAGGTCCGCCGCGGCGAGTTGGCGCAGCCGGACGAGCTTGGCCACGTCTGCTCAGTCGCCGGAGCGGACCTGGGCGCGAAGGGACTCGAAGTACGAATCGTCTGCGATCGGCCCAGGCGGCGAGGCGGCCCCGTCGAGCAGCAGCCTGCGGAGTGCTTCTCGCTCCTGATCGCGGCGGATCAGTTCGCGGACGTACTCGCTGGTCGAACCGAATCCGCCGTGACCAACGCGTTCGTCGACGAACGATTTGAGTTCGTCTGGAAGCGACACGTTCATGGTCGACATGTCGACCATGCTACGCGTTGATGGCAAAGCTTGTCATCAGTTGTCTCGTCGGCCGCCCATATCGGTCAGACGTCACACGTTCCGGGACCGCCCAGTACGGCACGTACGCGAACGGCAGGTGTGCGGATGTGTCGGCCAGGGTCTGGTGGCCAACCCGTCGATTTCTGGACTCCGCGCGGTCCTCGTCGGGCCACCTATCGTGGCTCGAATTCTCTCGGTCCTCTAGGGGCAGATGTTGTCGCTGAGGCGCTCTCTTGTGTCGGCTGCTGGTGGGGGATTCGGGTGTCTCTATGGGCATCCACCAAGCGCGCATCGGACTGCGTGGGTTGTTGGTTCGGCTGTGGCGGCGCCGCCGATGGAGAGCGTTGTGCTCGTGCAGCTGGCGGGTTTGGGTCGCCATGTTGGGTAACGGGCGTTGTCGGGTTCTTCGGCGAGTAGGTAGGTGTTTCTGCCGTCGGTGTCGGCGACCCAGATCCGCATGCTCACGGCGGGGTGCGGGCCGCCGCGTGCCGCCCAGGCGAGCTGCGTTCCGTCCGGTGACCACGCGGGAAAGCTGTTCTGCGTGAGGTCCTCGGCGGGGTTGACGATGGTGCGGTCCGTTCCGTCTCGTCGTGCGTGGTAGATCTCAGACGCGGCGCCCGAGACTGCGTTGTTCGCGGTCCACGCCAGTCGGGTGCCGTCAGGTGACCAGGCGAGCGGCCCGTAGGCGTTCTTCTGGCCGGTCGACAGGATCGCTCCATCGACGACGACGTCGGAGAAGTCCGAGCCGAACGGAGTGCGTTGGAAGGCGAGCTGATCGTCCGCAGTCGGTGAGTACTGAGGGTGGACGGCGTGTTTGATCCCGTCGCTGGAGTCGGTCAGCTTCTGCATCGTTCCGCTGATCCGGGAGCTCTGATAGATGTGCGAGTAGCCGTCGGGGTCTTGGCCGTGCCACACGATCCTCTCGCTGTCGGCGCGCCAATCGATGAACGCGTTGTGGATCGGCGCGGTGCGACCCGGGTCGCCGACGATCGGGACGGTGCCAGCTTTGCGAGACAGGACTCGGCGGCTCGATCCGTCGATCTCGGCCAGGTACACCTCGCGTTCGTCGGTCTGCGGGTCGATGCCGGTCCAGGCGATGAACCGGCCATCAGGTGAGAACACCGGGCCCTCATTGTTGGCTGGGGTGTGGGAACCTCCGTCGGAGATTGGTTGCGCACCGGAGCCGTCGGCGTTGCTGATCTGGATGT
>JBCBSO010000438.1:0-3915 GCA_039819205.1 Actinomycetota bacterium | reverse complement strand
GGGGTGCGTCAGCGGACGCGATCGGTGGCCAGGCGCACGCCGCCGAGATGCCACCGGGTATGGGGGTGGAAGAAATTGCGATATGTCGCCCGGGCATGGCCGGATGGGGTGAGGGCGCCGCCGCCGCGCAGCACCTGCTGACCCGACATGAACTTGCCGTTGTATTCGCCGATCGCACCGGGGGCGGCGCGGAAGCCGGGGTACGGCTGGTAGGCCGATGACGTCCACTCCCAAGCGTCGCCGAACAGCTGGCGGAGGTCGCCGGTCGGCGGGCCTGCCGGCGCAGGATGAAACTCGAAGCCAGGACGCTGCTCGTCGAGAAACACGCCATCAACCGCCCGCCCGCGGGTGGCGTGCTCCCACTCGAACTCGCTCGGCAGCCGAGCATCGGCCCACGTCGCAAACGCGTCGGCCTCGTAGTACGACACGTGACACACCGGCTCGTGCGGATCGACCGCACGCAACCCAGTCAAGGTGTGCACCCACCAGTTCGTCGGCTCGTCGGGGTTCCGGCGCCAATACAACGGTGCGTCCCAGCCCTCTTCTTGCGCGCGGTACCAGCCGTCGCTGAGCCACAACTCTGGGCGTTGGTAGCCCCCATCGTCGATGAACGCCAGCCATTCCCCGGCCGTGACCAATCGATCGGCGAGCGCGTAGTCGTAGAGCCGCACCTCGTGACACGGGCCTTCGTTGTCGAACGCGAACCCGAGTGCGTCACGCGCGCCGTCGGGTGCCGGCGCACAGTCGAGGCCGATCTCCACGGTGCCGCCGGCGAACTCCACCCATCCGATCGATCCAGGGTCGGCAGCGGCGTCGTGAACGACATCGGCGTAGGCGGGGCCGACCGCGGGGTTCATCGACAACACGTGTTTCACGTCGATCAGCAACAACTCTTGGTGCTGTTCCTCGTGATGCGTACCGAGCAGCGTTATGGCATCGACGTGCTCGTCGGTTCCGGCGGCGAGCAGTTCGAGCATCGCCTTGTCGACGTGCTCTCGATAGTCGGCGACCTCGGCGTTCGACGGCCGCGTCACCAACCCCCGGTTCGGTCGCGGATGCCGGGCGCCGACTGCCTCGTAGTAGCTGTTGTAGAGAAATCGGTACTCCGGCCGATCCCACACCCGCTCGCTAGTGCCATCGGCGCCGAGAACGAACTCGGCGAAGAACCATGTGGTGTGGGCCCGGTGCCACTTTGTTGGACTGACGTCGGGCATCGATTGCACCATCTGGTCTTCGGCCGACAGCGGCGCAGCAAGACGCTCGGTGCGCGAGCGAACGTCGGTGAAGCGCTGCATCAAGCTCTCGTGGGCGTCACTCATCCATCTTCTCCCGTTTAGCTTTCCCCTCAATGCGAGCCAGCCTGGCAGTGTTTCCGCCGCCCGGCGTCACCCGCGCTCATCGTTCACCCGACGTTCAGTTCCTTAGAGAAACGTTCGCTGCCGAGGCGACATTCCCGAACCGCTACGGTCCGCGGCATGCACATCGGCGTCGAGATCTTTCCCACCGACACCACGATCGGCGCCGTCGAGCTGGCCCGCGAGGCGGAGGCCCACGGCTTCGAGTCGCTCTGGTTCCCCGAGCACTCACACATACCGACCCGACGGACAACACCGTGGGGCGGACGCGAGGGCGCCCCACCGCTGCCGGAGTTCTACTGGCGAACGCATGACCCGTTCGTGGCGCTCGGTGCCTGCGCAGCGGTCACCACCACGTTGAAGTTGGCCACCGGGATCTGCCTGGTTGCACAGCGCGATCCGATCCACACCGCGAAGGAGGTCGCCAGCGTCGACTCGATCTCGGGGGGTCGCTTCCTGTTCGGCATCGGCTACGGCTGGAACAAAGAGGAGATGGCCCAGCACGGCACGCCGTACCTCGAACGACGGGCGATCCTGCGCGAGAACATCTTGGCGATGAAACAACTGTGGACCTCCGACGAAGCAAGCTTCGACGGCGAACACGTCTCGATCGAGCCAAGTTGGGCGTGGCCCAAACCCACACAACAGCCACATCCACCGATCATCCTCGGTGGCACGGCCGGACCGCGCACGGCGGCTGACATCGCCGAGTTCTGCGATGGTTGGATGCCGATCGGTGGCCATCGTCCGCTCGAGAAGCTCGACGAGGTGAAGACCGCGTGCGAGGCCATCGGTCGCGACCCGGCAACGGTCGAGATCGGGTTGTTCGGTGCGCCTGCCGATGCGGAGAAGCTCGAGTCGCTTGCTGCCCGCGGGGTGAAGCGTGCGGTGATGGGCTTGCCCCAAGGCGACCGCTCCGAGGTGCTCGCCGCGCTCGAGGAACTGGCACCACTCGTCGCACAGATGGCCGACGCGTAGACCGCCATGGCGAACGACGGGACAGTCGAACGCCTCGTCGACGGCATCGACTTCGGCGAGGGGCCACGCTGGCGCGACGGCCGGTTGTGGTGGAGCGACTTCTACCAGCACACGATTAGCTCGGTCGCTCCGACTGGCGAGCGGCGCGTCGAGCTGGAGTACGGCGGTCAGCCCTCCGGCCTCGGCTGGTTGCCCGACGGCCGGCTGCTCTTCGTGTCGATGCTCGATCGACGGTTACTGCGTCGCGAGCACGACGGCTCGGTCGTGGAACACGCCGACCTGTCGTCGATCGCCACCGACAACTGCAACGACATGGTCGTCGATACCACCGGGCGGGCGTACGTCGGCAACTTCGGCTTCGACCTCCCCGGCCGTGCCGACTTCGCTCCAGCGGCGCTCGCCTTGGTCCACCCGGACGGCACGGTCGAGCAGGCCGCCGACGACCTGCGCTTCCCGAACGGCTCGGTGATCGTGCCGAGTACCGACGGCGGGGCAACGCTCATCGTCGGCGAGACGTTCGGCGGCCGGTACACCGCGTTCGACGTCGACGAGGCCACGGGCCGGCTGTCGAACCGACGGATCTGGGCAGAGATCCCGGGCACCGCCCCCGACGGTTGCGCCGTGGACGCCGAGGGTGCGATTTGGTTCTCCGACGCGCTCGGTGCCCAGGTGGTGCGCGTGAGGGAGGGGGGCGAGGTCGCGGCGACCATCGCCACGTCGGCGCCGACGTATGCATGCATGCTCGGCGGCGACGACGGACGCACGCTGTTCATCCTCACCGCCGTCGACTCCCATCCCGACCAGGTCGCGGGCACCGCCACCGGCGCGATCTACACCACCCGGGTCGACGTCCCCCGCCACCCGACGGCCCACCCGTAACCCGAAAAACCGGGGATTCCCTGCGCCTCGCGCACGTTTTTGCACACAGAAGCGCAGCTGTCCGTCGCGCTCGCCGAAATGTGCGCGGCTCCATGCGCCACGCGCCTGGTTCTCTCAGAATTTCCGATCATTAGTTGAGTGCACAATTATTTGTGCTACATTCGTTGCCATGACAACGACCTCCACCTCCACTGGCACCGCCACCCTCCCCCTGGCCCCCGGCACGTGGGCCGCCGATCCGTCGCACACCACCGTCGGGTTTACCGTTCGCCACTTGGGCCTCTCCAAGGTGCGCGGCCGCTTCGACGGCGTGACCGCATCGGTCAACGTGGGCGATGACCTCGCGTCGACCTCGGTCGCCGCCGACATCGACCTCGGCAGCGTGGCCACGGGCAACCCAGACCGCGACGGCCACCTGCAGTCGAGCGACTTCTTCAACGCCGAGACGCACCCGAAGATGACGTTTGCGTCAACGGGGATCGCGGGGAGCGGCGAGGAATACACGCTGACCGGCGACCTCACGATCAACGGCGTCACCAAGCCGGTCGAGCTCGACGTGGAGTTCTTCGGCACGTCGGTGTTCCCGATGGACCAGTCGACCCGCGCCGGATTCACGGCCACCGGCACGCTCTCACGCAAGGAGTTCGGCATCGAGTTCAACGTCCCGCTCGGCGGCGACAAGGTGATGATCTCCGACAAGGTC
>JBCBSO010000437.1:0-3949 GCA_039819205.1 Actinomycetota bacterium | reverse complement strand
ACGAGGACGGCGAGCACGAAGAAGAAGGTGAGCACGAAGAAGAAGGTCCGGTGCGCCTCGACATGGAGCAGCGTCGTATCGACGTGCACGGCCAATACAACCGTCCCTTCCCCGGCATCGAAGCGCTCCTCTTCGCCGTGCTCTTCTTCGCCGCGGCCTTTTTTGCCGTGGCCTTCTTCTTGGCCGCCTTCTTCTTGACCGGCTTGGGCTCTTCGGGTTGCTCGTCGCGGGTCAAGCCGTCGCGCTCGGCGCGACGACGAACCATGTCGGCGTACGCCTCGGCGAGCGATGACGACGGCCCTTTGGCCGCGACACCCAGCACGCCGCACAGGTCGAGGACCTCGGCGTTGGTCATCCCGAGCTCCTTGGCCAGCTCGTGAATCCTGATCTTCTTCGCAGCCACGATGTCGATTCAACCTTTCCCGTTCGTCATTCCCTCAGTCGCTGCCCGCCAATACGCGGAGCAGCTCGTCGGTATCGAGCGCTCGTCGCTCGATCCGCCACGCTCGTTGAAACCCGCTGCGCCGCATCGCGGCGTCGAGGCAGGCTGTGTCGACGGCGCTCCGGCCGACACTGCCGGTGGTCCACTCGCAACAGATCCACGCACCGCGCCCGCAACTGGCTCCGCCCAGCTCGACACACCCGTGCGCGTACGTGACGCGCACGAGTTCGGCGATGTGCCGTCGGCCACGACAGCCGACGCAGGTGCGATGCGGTCCAGCGTCAGCACTCAGTCGTCGCCCGCCTCGGTGTCGGTTGCGGCCTCGGACGCAGGTGCGTCATCGGCGGTTGTGCTGTCGGCGGCCGCAGCGTCAGTTGTTGGCGCATCGTCGGCTGACGGTGCGTCGTCGGCTGACGGTGCGTCGGCGGCCGCGTCCGTCGTCGATGCAGCCTCGTCGTCGCCCGTTTCGGCGTCGGCAGACTCATCACCGGGATCGGCATCGGCTTGTGCCTGCCAGTCGGACTCGCTGACGATCGTGCCGTCGGCGGCGTGCCACTCCATCTCGCCGGTCTCGGCGTTGGCCACCCACTCACCGTCGGCGTACTCCACGTCGGCATCGCGGCCACCCGCGGGGACGCCCTCAGCGAGCTGGGTCTCGGAACGAATGTCGACGCGCACGCCGGTGAGCCGTGCCGCAAGCCGCGCGTTCTGACCCTCGCGCCCGATCGCCAGGCTGAGCTGGTGATCGGGGACGATCACGTCGGCTTGGGTGCCGTCTTCAGAGATGATCACCTGGTTGACCTTGGCCGGCGACAACGCCTTGGCGACGAAGTCGCCGAGGTCTTCGGAGAACGGCACGATGTCGATTTTCTCGCCGCGCATCTCGTTGACCACCTGACGCACGCGCGCGCCACGGGCACCGACGCAGGCACCGACGGGGTCGACGTTGTGGTCGTTCGACCACACGGCGATCTTCGTGCGGTGTCCCGGTTCGCGGGCGCAGGCCTTGATTTCGACGATGCCGTCGGCGATCTCGGGCACCTCGAGCTCGAACAGGCGCTTGATCAGACCCGGATGGGTGCGCGACACAACGATCTGGGGCCCCTTCGGGGTGCGCCGCACCTCGACGATGTACGCCTTTTGGCGGTCGCCTTGCTGCGGCCGCTCGAACGGGACCTGCTCGGCCTGCGGGAGCAGCGCCTCGACGCGTCCGAGGTCGAGCAGGGTGTACCGGGCATCGGTGCGGTGGATGATGCCGGTGACGATGTCGCCCTCGCGGTTGGCGTACTCCTCGAATTTGCGCTCGGACTCGACCTCGCGGATCCGCTGGCTCATCACCTGGCGGAACGTCTGCGCGGCGATTCGGCCGAGTTCGTCTTTCTTCGGCGTGTCGTCGCGTTCGTTGACCCAGTTGCCGTCCTCGTCGACGTCGTAGGCGATGAACGAGAACTCCATCGTCTCCGGGTTGACCTCGACGACGACTTCGTCGGCCGCGTCGGGCCGACGCTTGTAGGCCGACGCCAGCGCGTCGACCAACACGTGCAACAGCGCTTCTTCGGACAGGCCCTTCTCCTGTGCGAGCAGACCGATGGCTTCGCTCATGTCGAGGTTGGTCATGACCGTTGGGTCTCCTTCTTGTTGCCCGAGTTCTTCTTCTTGCCGTTCTTCTTGCCCGCGTTCTTCTTGGGCGTCGGGCCCCACTCGAAGACGGTGCGCGCCGAGTCGATGGCGTCGTAGGTGAGTGTGCGCTCGGCGCCGTCGTCGACGAGCACGGTTGCTGCATGGTCGTCGGCCGCGACGAGCTTGCCGCGCACTCGACGTTCCTCGGCTTCGACATCGCGCAGTCGCAGCGCCACGTCTTTGCCGACTTCACGCTGGAAGTGGGCCGGTGTACGCAGTGCGCGTTCGAGACCAGGGCTGGTCACCTCGAGCGTGTAGCGCCCGGCAACCGGGTCGGCGTGATCGAGCTCGCGCGAGATCTGGCGCGTGGCCAACGACAACGTGTCGAGCGAGATGCCGGCCGGTGATCCCGGCGGCGTATCGAGCGTGATGCGAATCGTGCCGCCACGACGCTCGATGTCGTACACGTCGAGTTGCAGGTCGGAGGCGACCGGTTCGACGAGCGCACGGACCCGATCGATCTCAGATGAACTCATCGAACTGCCTCCTTTCAAAGAACAAGGCGTGGGGCTCAGCCCCACGCCTTTGGTGTTTCCGAACCAAATGGGTGCGTCAGTTTATCACCGGCTCTGCGCATCCCCGCCGGGCTAGCGTCGCACCGTGCTCCGGCTTTCCAACCTGTTCTTGCGAACCCTGCGCGACGACCCCGCCGATGCCGAGGTACCGAGCCATCGGCTGCTCGTGCGCGCCGGCTACATCCGCCGCGCCGCCCCCGGGGGGTTCTCGTGGTTGCCGATCGGGTGGATCACATTCCAGAACGTCGAGCGCATCGTCCGCGAGGAGATGAACGCCGCTGGATTCCAAGAGGTGCACTTCCCCGCACTGTTGCCGCGCGAGCCCTACGAGGCGTCGGGACGATGGACCGAGTACGGCGACAACGTGTTCCGCGTGGTCGATCGGCGCGGCGCCGAATTCATGCTCGCACCCACGCACGAGGAGATGTTCACCCTGCTGGTGAAGGACCTGTACTCGTCGTACAAGGACCTCCCGCTGTCGATCTACCAGATCCAAACGAAGTTCCGCGACGAGGCGCGCCCACGGGCAGGGCTGTTGCGTGGCCGCGAGTTCGTGATGAAGGACTCCTACAGCTTCGACCTCGACGACGACGGGCTGCAGCGCTCCTACGACGCTCATCGCCAGGCCTACATCCGGCTGTTCGATCGGCTCGGATTGCCGTACGTGATCGTGTCGGCCATGTCGGGAGCGATGGGCGGATCGGCCTCGGAGGAGTTCCTCGCGCCGATCGACGTCGGCGAGGACACGTTCGTGCGCTGCGGCGACTATGCGGCCAACGTCGAGGCGGTCGTGACCCCGGCGCCCGATCCGATTCCGTACGACAACCTGCCGCCCGCGATCGTGCACGACACCCCCGACACCCCCACGATCGCCACGCTCGTCGACCACGCCAATGGTCTTGCCAAGCTGCGCCACCCCGACCGCGACTGGACGGCGGCCGACACGTTGAAGAACGTCGTCATGATGCTGCGCCATCCCGATGGGTCAACCGAACCGCTGGCGATCGGCGTGCCCGGCGATCGCGACGTCGACATGAAACGGCTCGAAGCAGCGGTGACCCCGGCCGAGCCGGTTCCGTTTGACGAAGCCGACTTCGCTGCGAACCCCGCGTTGGCCAAGGGCTACATCGGGCCCGGCGCGCTCGGGTTGAACAACGCGTCGGGCATCCGGTATCTCGTCGACCCGCGGGTGGTCTCGGGGACGTCATGGATCACCGGCGCCGATATCACCGGCAAGCACGTGTTCGGACTCGTTGCCGGGCGCGACTTCCGGCCCGATGGCACAATCGAGGCGGCCGAAGTGCGCGCCGGC
>JBCBSO010000436.1:0-3958 GCA_039819205.1 Actinomycetota bacterium | reverse complement strand
CTTGGTGCGCAACGCCTCGGCGAGGCCGTCCCATGTCGACTCGGTGCAAAACACCGCCAAGTGGTCGTCGGTCAGTTGCTGCGCCATGCCGGCGAAGTCGCCGGCCTTTTGTCGTTCGCGGATGCGCGCCGTCGTCCCCTCGAAGCCTGCCTCGTCCCACACAAACGCATAATTCGGTGTCGATCCGTAGAACGACAACGATGCCCGAGCGGCGTCGCGCCCGCGGGCGATCTCCTCATCGGTGTCGCCGACGATCGTGGTGACCGGCAGGATCAAGGCGATGTCGTTCGGGTCGCGCCCCGCAGCAGTAGCACCCGCCGCCCGTTGCGGGAGCACATGGCGCTCGATGTAACCGGGCTCGGCGATCGGATGGAGGTGGATGCCATCGGCATCCGCTCCGGCCATTTGCAACATCCACGGATTGACCGCGGCGATGTCGACCTTCGGATCTGGCGCATCGATCGGGCCAGGGCTCCACTGCGGTGACATGAACGTGAGCTCGTAGAAGTCGCCCAGGTAGTCGAGTCGCTCGCCGCGGAACGCGGCGAAGCACGCCTTCACCGCCCGGACGTAGTCACGCAGCCGCGGACCGGGCTGGGTGAACTCCATGCCGAAGCGACGCACCACGTGTGTCTTGACTTGGGTGCCGAGCCCAAGGCGAAAACGCCCGCCGGTGAGTTCCTGGAGTTCCCACGCCGTTTGCGCGGTGACCATCGGGCTGCGCGGAAACGCCACCGCGATCCCGGTCGAATACGCAAGCGTCGGCTCGACGACTGCCGCCGCAGTCACCGAGGTGTACACGCTGCGCCCACCTTCGGTGAGCAGCATCCCGTCGAATCCCGCGTTTCTCGTACGCGTCGCCACCGGCCCCATCTCGGCGAGCGGACGGGGCATCGTCATCACATCGACCTGCATGGCCGCCAACGTAACCTCGCTCGATGCATCGCTTGGCCGAGCTGCTGGACGCGGCCACCGCCGGCCGTTTCCCGCGGATCGACGGCGCTGTCGAGTTTGCCCCACCCGACGACGCCGGCACGTGCGCTGCCGTCGAGTTCACCGGTCACGCCATCGCCCTCACCAGGCGCGATGCGGCGAGCCTGGTCGCCCGCGGCGCCGACGGCTTTGGCGGCATGTCCCACCCGGCGGTGGTGTCGGCAATGGCCGGCAACGAGTATCACGTTGGGACCCACGATGCGTTTCTGCTGTCGTTCGGCACCGGCCGGCCGTTGCTCGATGAGCGCGACGACCTCGACGATCATCCGCGGGTGCAACGCGCTCGTCACCATCGCCGCGATGTTCGGGTGCTCGGCGACGATGCCGGCCTGGTCACGCTGGGCTACGGACTCGTCGGTCGCCTCGAGGTGTCGATCGAACGTTTCGCCACGGCACCAGCGGGCACCGGTGCCCGCCTGATCGCCGGGGGGCTGGGCGCGGTGCCGTCGGGTCAACCCGTATGGGCGCAGGTGGCGCCCGGCAATGCCGCGTCGTTGCGCGCATTTCTGCGCGCCGGGTTCACCCCTATCGGCTCCGAAATCCTGCTCACCCCCCGCTGATATCCGCGCTGATCACCCCTGCTGGGCGTGCCGTTCCACCAAAATCCAGGGGATTTCCGGCGCCTCGCGCCGGATTCGGCGACAATTTCGGCTGGGCAGGTCGACACCGAATCGTCATGTCGATGCGCACGTTGCCGACACATCGTTCAGATAGACCTCACGGCTACGTTCGACGTCCTCCACCGTCCGACGTAGGCAACGATGCACAGTGATCTGATCATCCGCGGCGGCACGATCGTTGACGGCACCGGTGCGGTGCCGTTCGTCGGCGACGTCTCCGTTGTCGGCGACCGCATCGGCGAGGTAGTCAGCGCCGACGACGGTGGCATCGACGGTTCGGCACATCGGGAGCTCGATGCCGAGGGCCGTACCGTCACGCCCGGGTTCGTCGATGCCCATAGCCATCTCGACGTACATCTGGACTGGGACCCACATGCCACGCCGAGTTCCTGGCACGGCGTCACCAGCGTGATCATCGGCAACTGCGGCCTCAGCCTCGGGCCATGTCGACCCAATGATCGGCAGCTGCTCGCCGCGACGATCGCTGACGTCACCGGTGTCGCCGAGTCGACCACGCTCGACATGCCGGCGTGGGACTGGGAGACGTACGCGGAGTACGCCGCATCACTCGATCGGCGATCGGCGGCCGTGAACACCGGAGGGCTGGTCGGCGAGCGGACGCTGCGGCTCTACGCGATGGGCGAGCGAGCGGTCACCGAGACGGCACCCACCGCCGACGACGTCGCGGCGATCGGCGAACTCGCCGAGGCTGCATTGCGCGCGGGCGCGCTCGGCATCTCGATCGACCGCCGCCGGGCGACGTCGTCCGACTCCGCTGCAGAGTTCGGACCGATCGCCGATGCGCTTGCCCGCCACGGTGCTGGGGCGATCGCCGCGACGTCGCATGCTGACGAACACGAGTCGTGGCCCGAAGAACTCACTGCGCTGGCTGCGCTTGCGCGGCGCAGCGGTCGGCCCACCAGCTTCGAGATGACGTCGTTCGGTCGCGAGGTCGACCGCCATGTGCTCGACATGGTGCGCACCCATCGGCGCGGTGGAGTCGAACTCCGTCCGCAAACCCTCGCCCGCCCGACCGGCACGTTGTACAGCCTGGACACGCAGACGCCCTTCGATGCCGCTCCGGCCTGGCTTCGCCTTAGCGGCGAGGGCAACGGCCGGCGCCTGCAGATGCTGCGCGACAGCAGCTATCGCCAGGCGCTCATCGCCGAGGCCGATGTCCACGGCGCGTCGGTGGCGCTCGATGAGCTGTTCGTGATGCTGCCCGACGACGAGGCCCGCTACGACAACGACCCGCTCCGTTCGCTGGCGGCGATCGCTGAGTCGCGCGGCGTCAGTCCCGCGGCTGCGTTCATCGAACTCGTGATCGAGACCGATGCGCATGTCGTGGCGCATGCACCACACCGTCATCGCGATCTCGCAACCATCGCAGAGCTGCTCGACGAGCCAGCGGTGGTGCTCGGCCTCGCCGACACGGGCGCACATCTCCAGCAGATCGCCGATGCCAGCCAGCCGACCTTCCTCCTGGCGTACTGGGTGCACGAGCAGCAACGGTGGCCGATTGAAGAGGCAGTGCGCCGTTTGACGTCGGATACTGCCGACCTGTTTGGTCTCGCCGATCGCGGCCAGCTGCGGGCCGGTGCCTTTGCCGACATCAACGTGATCGACATGCCCTCGCTCACGCTCCCGATCCCGGAATTCGTGCGCGACCTCCCCGACGGCTCGGGGCGCTACGTCCAGCGGGCGATGGGCTACGACGCAACGATCATCAACGGTGCATTCGTCACCGAATTCGGCGAGCCGACCGGTCTGCTGCCGGGCCGCCATCTCCGCTCCGCCTGACAATTGGCGGTGCCGCTACGTTCGGGTGATGACCGCTGACGCCATTCCCGCACTCGAACGCGAGATCGTGCGTGCCGGCGAATTGATCTCCTCGCTCGAATCTGCCGAGTGGCGCGCCGCGTCTGGCTGCGACGGTTGGCAGGTGCGCGACGTGGTGCTGCACATGGCGGCGGTCTTCCAACAGATCGCCGATCCCGCATCGCTCGACGCAGCCTCGACCGGCGACACCGAGGCCGACGCCAACGCGGTGGTCGCCGGCCGAAATGAGTGGAGCGACGAGCAGGTGGCATCTGCCTACGCGGAGTGGTCGCCGAAAGGAGCAGCCGCGTTAGCGGCACTGCAAGACCCGGCGATGGCCGAGACCGTCGTACCGATGAGTGATCTTGGTACCCACCCGTTGCATCTGTTGGCAAACGCAATCGTGTTCGATCACTACTGCCACCTCCGTCATGACATCGGCGCTGCCATCGACCGCGCCGCTGAGTTGCCGCGCGACGACGACACGCTGCGGGCGTCGCTGGTGTGGATGCTTGCCGGGCTGCCGC
>JBCBSO010000435.1:0-3981 GCA_039819205.1 Actinomycetota bacterium | reverse complement strand
CGCCCCCGAGCGTGCTGCGGGCGTACTCGCGGCGTTGGAGGGCGAGGGCCGCATCGTCATCGGCGAATTCCGGCCCGACGGTGTCACTCGCGAGTACTGCGAGGTCGACGTGTTGCGCCGGCTCCGTCGTCGGTCGCTCGCGGCATTGCGGCGCGAGGTCGAGCCGGTCGAGCAGGATGCACTTGCCCGGTTTCTGCCGGCATGGCACGGTGCCCCCGCCGAACGTGGCGGGCAGGAGTCGCTGGTGGAGGCGCTCGGCGTATTGGCGGGATCGGCGCTCGTCGCCTCGACGATCGAACGCGACGTCCTCCCGCTGCGCGTGCGCGGCTACCGCCCGGCGATGCTCGACGAGCTGTGTACGGCGGGCGAGCTGGTGTGGGTGGGCGCCGGTGGGCTGGGCGCTCGCGATGGGCGAGTGCGGCTGTGTTTCGTCGACCAGCTGCCACTGTTGGCGCTGGGGTGGGAGCGTGCCGACGTACCAGAAGGCGAGCTGCACGATGCGCTGCGCGCCACCCTCGCCGAGCAGGGTGCGAGCTTCTGGGGCCAGCTGCGGGCCGCCGCGCCTGGCGCCGCCGACCCCGAGCTACTCGCCGCGTTGTGGGATCTCGCGTGGGCCGGTGAGGTCACCAACGACTCGCTCGCACCCGTTCGGGCGGTGCTCGCCGGTGGCACCGGTGCCGGCCGCAGTGGGAGCGGACGGGGCAGTCGGGCGGGTGCCCGCCGTCGGCCGCGACCGGGTCGGCTGACGCGCATCGGTCCGCCCGCTGGTCAGGGCCGGTGGAGTCTTGTTGCGCCGTTGCTCGCACCCGAGCCGACCTCGACCGAGGCCGCGCATGCGCAAGCGCTGCAACTCGTCGAACGGTATGGCGTCGTCACTCGCGAGGCCGTGCTGGCCGAGGGGTTGGTCGGCGGGTTTACGTCGGTGTACGGCGTGCTCAAGGTGTTGGAAGAGCGTGGCCAGGTGCGCCGTGGGTACTTCGTCGACGGGCTCGGTGCGGCACAGTTCGCGATCCCCGGCGCAGTCGATCGCCTCCGATCGACACGCGAGCCGACGGGCGATGAACGGCCGCTGGCGTTGGCCGCGACCGATCCGGCCCAGCCGTACGGCGCAGCGCTGCCGTGGCCCGACTCCGATGGTCGGCCGGCGCGCACAGCGTCATCGCTCGTGGTCAGTCGTGCCGGCGTACCCCTGGTGTGGTTCGACCGGCGTGGGTTCCACCTGGTTCCGTTCGAGTCGGCCCTCGCCGATCCGTCGTGGATCGAAGCGCTGATCGAGGCCACCACGGACGGCCGCCTCAAGCAGCTGGAGATCCGCAAGATCAACGGGGAGCAACCGGGCGCCGCGCCGCCCGATGTGGTCGCCTTGCTGCGCAGCGCTGGCTTCGCCGACGGCTACCGCGGGCTCACCCACCGCACCTGACGGCGCTGCATTTGTGTGAGCACATATCGGGGGCGTAGCGATCTGTGCTCACACAAAGTCGGGGTGTTGTTCGCTGGTGGGCGAGCGCTCGTTTGTGTGAGCGAACATCGGTGGCGCAGCCAAATGTGCTCACACAGATCGCAGTCCAGCAGCGGTGGAGCGAGTTCGCTGACGTTTCGCTGACGCTCGGTGAGTTCAGTCGCCACGATGCCCCACGCAGCCGTGCACAGACGCTCAACACGACAGCTGGTCGGCGGCCACCTCGGGGAGCACTGTCGGGTCGGCGAGTTGGGCGAACCCGGTGATGCCAACGCCGCCGACATCCGCGTCCGGCGTCTCGATACTGGCGAACAGGTTGGCCACAGTGTCGGCTGGGATCAGCGTGACATACCCAACCCGTCCGTCGCAGATCTGCACGCCCTGGGTGTCCGTGTTCTCGATCAGCGTCGGAAAGTCGGGGCAGTCGCCGTTGGGCAACGGGGCGTTGCTCACCGCGATGAAGCCCTCAACGGTCTGGGCCGAGTTGCCAGGACAGGCATCGACCTCGGCGTCGAGGCCGTCGTACACGGCGGCCAATACGTCGCCGCTGCGGTACCAGCGGACCTCGACCGTTCCGGGCTCGGCCGGAAGCAGTGCCGGATCGGGCACGCCGCCGTCGAAGGTGTAGGCCTGGTCGAGCAACGCAACGATTGGGGTGTCGGGCAGCTCACTGCCGCCGCCACTCGTCGTATCGGGGGTCGTGTCCGGAGCTGCGGTGGTGTCCGGTGTGGCGGTGGTGTCCGGGGTTTCCGGCGCTGCCGTGGTTTCTGGCGTGGTGGTGGTGTCAGGGGCGCTCGTTGTTTCGGGTGCAGCCGTGATCGCGGGCGCCACGGAAGTGGCGGTTGCGGCGGTGGTGTCGGCGCCCGAGTCGCTGTCGCTGCCGCAGGCTGTGGCGAGCAGGCCGAGCGCGATTGCGGCTGGCGCGAGATCGCGGGCAGTACGTCCGCGCGACCGTCGGACATGCGTGGATCGTGTTCGTGTCATGGGTCCCGTCCCTTCAGGCGTGGGCATGAGCGGCGCTTCGTCCGTCGCCGCGGTGCGCCGACCGTGACATCGGTGCGTCAGCGAAACGTCAGCGGGTGCAGGGGCGTGGCGTGCTGACCTATCGTGCGCGCATGGGTGGGGTCCCGACGGTCGGCGCGGCGCCACGAGCCGCCGTCGTCCAACGGCGTCGATTGGTCGACCGACTGGCGGCGCGATTCGACGCCCGACTCACACTGGTCACGGGTGGCGGCGGATCCGGCAAGACGACCGCGCTCGCTCAGGCGATGGCCGCCGACTCCGACCACGCCGACGTGTGGTACCCCTGCACGCCGGCCGACCGCGACGCCAGCACGCTGCTCGCCGGCCTGGCAGCGGCCACGTACCGCGCGATCGGCGGCGCCGACCCGTCCTCGCCCGACGCCCCCGAGCCGATCGATGCGATCCACGATGCCGTACTCGCCGCTTCGCCTCGACACGTCTGCTTGGTGCTCGACGATGTGCAGTTGTTCGATGACCCCACGGCGGTCGATGCGTTGCTCTTCCGGCTGCCCTCGAACGGGCACCTACTGCTTGCCGGTCGCCGCCGACCAGGTCTGCCCACCGCCCGCCTCGACGCGGCGGGAGCGTTGGTCGAACTCACTCAGGACGACCTGCTGCTCACCGACGACGAGCTCATCGAATTCGCCAATCTGCGCGGCGTCGACATCGAGATTCTCCGAGCGGCCGAGCGCTGGCCAGCGTTCGTCGAGCTCGCCTCGTCGGGCATCGAGGTGCGGTCGCGGCGCTACCTCGAAGAGGAGGCGCTGGCCGGCCTCGATGTGGAGCGTCGGCGTGCCTTAGCGCGCTTTGCGGCGGTCGGCGGCGGCGACGACGCCCTCGCCCAGGCGGTCACCGGATGGTCGCTGCCACAACTCGTTCACGATCTCCCGCTGGTGCGGTGGTCGGGTGAGGTCGCCCAACTGCACGACCTATGGCGCGACCTGCTGGCCACCGAGATCACCGACGGTGATCGGCGATCAGCTGCGGCAGCCGCAACCGGTGTCCTGCGCGCTGCTGGTGACGTCGACCGGGCGATCGAGATCGGTGCTGCGGTCGGGGCATGGGATGACGTGGCCGAGAGCGTGTCCGTGGCAGTGCGCGCTGGCGTCGATGGCGGCATTCGCTCCGATCAGCTGCAGCGCTGGCGCAGTCTGCTCCCCGTGGAGTACAGCGATGCAGGTGTGGCAGTGCTGATCGATGCGCTGCTGGAACGCGAGCGGGATCCCACCTCGGTCGAGGCGGAGCGGTTGTTCGATCGCGCGGCGCAGCGTTTCGACGAGGACGGCGACGATTCGCTGCAGCTCGCGTCGCTCGCTCAACTCGGCTATCTCGCGCGTGTTCGAGCGGATGTTCCAGGGATCGATGCGGTGATGGATCGCGTGCGTGCAATCGCTGACCGATACCCGCCCGCTGCGCCGTTTCTTGAGTTCGGCGCCGCATGGAAGGCGCTCAACACAGCTCGCCCCGACCTGCAGCTCGCCGCAATGGAACGCATCGTC
>JBCBSO010000434.1:0-3990 GCA_039819205.1 Actinomycetota bacterium | reverse complement strand
CGGCAAACTCCCCGCCGAACTCGTCGCTGGCAGCTACCGCCTCCGGTCCAGCGACGTCGACGCCGCCGGCGTTCAGCAGGCGGCACCGTCGGCACACCGCCCACCGAGCGATGAGCGCCTGCGGCGTCAGAGCGATCGATTGCACGAGGCGTTGGTGGCAGGTGACGAAACGTCGGCCCGGCGAATCGTGACCCGTTTGATCGACGAAGGGACACCAATCGTCGATGTGATTCAGACCGTGGTGGTGCCGCCGCTGCGCAGCATTGGCACCGCCTGGCACGAAGGGCGCCTCTCGATCTGGGTGGAGCATCGAGCATCGGCGATCGTCGAACGTCTGCTCGGTGAGGTTGCGCCCAACCGACGGGGTCGCCGTCGCGGGCGGGCCGTGGTCGCTGCGGTCAGCGGCGACCTGCATTCGCTGCCGACGACGATGGCCGCAGTTGCGCTGCGCGACGACAACTGGCACGTCGACCACCTTGGCGCTGACGTGCCCACCACGGAGCTCATCGACTACTGCGCGTCGAACCATGCCGATGTCGTCGTGTTGTCGTCGACCAATCCCGAGGTTGCTCCGGTAGCTGCGGCGACAGCAGCAGAGCTCAGTGCCCTCGGCGTACCAACCATCGTTGGCGCGCCCGGGAGCACACTCGATGATCTGCGAGCGGCGGCGCGCCACGCACTTCGTCCGCATGCCGACACGAGCACGGCGGTCGGCGCCCACTAGAACCGAAGCATGTCGGTTCTCGTGCGTACCGCCGATTCGAACGATGCGGTGACGATCGCCACCCTCGAAAACGGCAAGGCCAATGCACTTACGCTGGCGATGATCGAAACGTTGGTCGCGCAGGTCGACGCAATCGCCAGCGACGGGGCGTTGGTCATCGAGGGCGGGAGCGGGATGTTCACCGGCGGGCTCGATCTCGCTGTGCTCGGCGCCGGTGGTGAGGCGGCCAGCAACCTCATGGCCGCGATGGGTCGTCTGCTCACGCGCATCCTCGATGGCCCGCGCCCGGTCGTGGTTGCGGCGGACGGCCACGCCGTCGCCGCGGGCGCAATGCTGATGCTTGTCGCCGATCGGGCGATCGTCGGCGATCGACGCGCCACAATTGGTTTTGCCGAGGTGGCCAACGGTCTGGCCCTGCCGGCAGGTGCGGTTGAGCTCGTACGCCATCGGGTGTCATCGTCCAAGGTGCTCGCCCTCACCGCCCACGCCACGTTGATCGGTTCCGCTGAGGCGGTGACGTGGGGGCTCGCCGACGAGATGGTTCCGTCCGAAGCGGTGACGCCGCGTGCCGTGGAGCGTGCGGCCGAGCTCGCAGCACTGCCGGCTGAGGCGTACGCATCGACCAAGCGCAAGGTGAACGCTCCGCTCGTTGCGGCGATGCGCTGAACGGTGACGGACAACTGTTCACCTGGACGCGCGGGCCGTGTAACCGATCGTTCAGCGGTCGGTCATGCGCCGTGCCTACGTTCGCGCGGCCATGGATCTGGACGCCATCCCCAACGAGCTCGATCCATCGACCGAGCGCTTCCTGGCGCGTCTGTCGGCCGAGCAAGCGGCGTTCATCCGGGCCGTTGACGCCGCCCGTGTCGAGCTGAACGACGGCCATCTCCCAATGGCCGTGTGCGCCGCGTCCCACGCTCGATTGACGCGCGAGTTTCTCGACGCCCAGCGCGGCCTGCTCCGCCGACGCGGCGAGGCGACGCATGCTGCGGCGACGATTGCTCGGCAAGCGATGGAGGATGAAGCGATCGTCGTCAGCGATGGGCACGACGCGGTGCAACGCATCCGCGTCGCGGCTGGGCTGCAACGGCTCGTCCGATCGTGTGAACTCCCGGCACCGACGACCGACTTGCGCGTCCTCCCCCCGCCGACGGCGGCCCCTCACCCCCCAGGAGACTGTGACGCAGTCGACCACGCGGGAGGTCAATCCGTCGGCGTTTCGGAATCGCACGAAGGCGAGACGATTGATCGGCTGCTCGAGTTCGGTGCATCGCACCAGGATCCGGCGCACATCGAGCTGCGGGTGGTCCTCGACGAATGGTGGTCGCGAGAGCTGGCAGACACTGCGGCGTCGATCGAGGCCGCACGTGCGGCTGCCGCCGTCCGGCTCCACGACGCCCGCAGAGCTGCGGCCCGCGGCGTGGAGCGGGCAGAGATCGAAAGCGGACATCGAGCTCCAGCCCCTCCACCGGGACCCCTACTCCCCGTCCCGGTCCGTCAGGCGCTCGAAGACCTGCAACCCGATCGACTCGATCGTGCGCTCGATGACATGATCGGCTCGCTGCAGTTGCCCGGCAGTGAGATGCCGGCGGCCCGTTCGTGGCCGGCGCCGAACAGCGAGACCGCACGCGACGCCCCCACATCGGGCACGCCGATACACATCAAGGTAGACGACCAAGGGCACGAGGACTTTTGGGTTCGGCCGGAGTCGCACGCGTCGGCCCGTGCCGGCGCGAGCATCTGGTACCGGATCGGTGTTCCGGCGGGCGCCGCCGCCAGTGCGGTGGTTGCGGCCTTCGCCTTGTTGCGGTGAGTCCCCCGCGGGCGCCTGATCCAGGACGCCTGCGGACTGATCGGTTGGTGTTCGCCTGCCGTTCAGATCGGCGCAAACAACGCTTTGTACTCTGCGCCGCTGGTGCCCATGACGAGCGATCCTCCGCCGCCGTTCGTGGCCGAAACGAACGGGGTTGCGCGCGGTCTGCGCGATGAGACCGCGCGCCTCGAGGCTGCTGTCGCCGACGCTGAGCGACGGCTTGCGGAGGCAGAGGTGCGGGCAGCCGAGCGCCAAATGGAGCTGAACGACGCACTTCGCCGTGAGATCGAAGCAGCCAAGTCAGTGCTCGCGGACGCCGAACGACAACACGCTGTCGACCTCGACCGGGTGCATGCCGAGGCTGTGGCGGAGATCGCGCGTCTTCGTACTGGCGGATATCCGCCGCCCAGCCGTCAAGGGGATGTCTACTCGTGACGAGCGGGACCGAGGAAGACCACGTCGCGCTCCCGACGCGCGCGATCAATGCCCGGCTGCTGCTGCGTCTGCGGGCATTGGAACGGGAGATTCATGCCGTTGAGTCCGAGGCGGCATCGTTCGACAGCGATGCTGCGCTCGCCCAGTTGCGGGCCAAGCTCGACCCGCTCGTCGACGAGCGCCGTTCGCAGCTTGCGGCAGAACTGGAGACCGCACGTCGAGCTGCTGCCGAGTCCGTCGACGCAGCGCGGCGAGCAGGAGCATCGGTTGTGCTCGCGCCTCCGCTGCCGAACGGGCCGGATCGCGTTGGAGGCGACGGCTCCGCCGCCGATGTCGCGCTCGATGCGTCGGAGCCGTTCTCGCCACCAGCGTCAACGCCCCTCAATGGCGAACGTGCTGCAGTTGCCGCTGAGCTGTCCTCGCCGTCAGCCTCCACGCCACCGAACGGCACGCCCGTCGTCGAGTCGGAGCCGTTCTCGCCGCCAGCGCTCGTGCCCTCGAACGGCGCGCACGTCACGGACGTGCCAGAACCTCCACACCCAGAGCATCCGGCTGAGGATGCCGCCGGCGCCGATTCTGAGGGACCGTCGGACGCACTGGTGGCGCCATTGCCGCCCCCGGCCGACGGAGACAACGTCGAACCCGTATTGCTCGTCGATCCGGCCCTTCTGGTCGAGGAGGCTGTCGACATCGACACGGTCGACGCGGAGGCTGTCGACATCGACACGGTCGACGCGGAGGCTGTCGACGTCGACACGCTCGACCCACCCACCACCACCCTTCCGGCGGTGCGCGAGGACACCGGCGGCCAGGTCAACGTGGTGATCGATGCTGAGGCGTTCGGCCGGGCCTTTGCCGAGGTGCTCAAGCCCGTGCTCGAAGCGCGCGACCAGCGGCCGCAGCAGCCGCCGTTCGTGCCGCACTACCGAATGGTCCAGCCGGAGAAGCGCAAGTCGTTCTGGGCTCACGCCTGGCACGCCGACGTGCTGCTCGCCTTGGTGGCTGTCGTGATCGTTGT
>JBCBSO010000433.1:0-3996 GCA_039819205.1 Actinomycetota bacterium | reverse complement strand
TGGCAACGTATTATGTGACGACCACTGCGGATTCAGGCGATGGCAGCCTGCGCGCTGCGATCAGTGACGCCAATAATGGCGGCGGCAAGGACACCATCGAATTCAAGATCGCCAAAGGTGCTGAGATCAAGCTCACCAGTGGCGCGCTCGAGATCGATGACAGCCTCACCATTGTCGGCGGCGGCCAGATTATCGATGGCAGCGGGACCTCGGGTATCTTCGACATTGATTCCGGTGTCGAGATCGAGGGGCTGGTGCTTACGGGCGGCAGCGTCAGCACCGGTGGTGGCGCCATCACGAATTATGGCGATCTGACCCTCTATGGTGTCACCGTCCATGGCAACACCAATAAGTCAAGCAGTGGCGCCGGCGGTATTTTCAACGAGCGCGACGCCACGCTCGATGTAGTCAACAGCACCGTTACCGACAATGATGGTGGGTTTGTCGGCGGCATCATCAATAATCAAGGTACCGTGACGATCACCAATAGCACCATCACGGAGAATACGGGTGGAGGCGTCTACACCTACTATTCCAGTAGTGGCACGCTCACGCTAAAAAACAGCATTGTAGCCGACAATAGCGGATACGATGTTGCCGGTGAAAAATCCAACATTTACTTCTCCGGCAAAAACATCGTCGCCGACGGCTCGTTCTCCGGTCTCGACATCATCAACGAAGATCCGAAGCTCGGCGCACTGAGCGATAATGGCGGCCTGGTGGTGACCCAGGGATTTTATGCCGGCAGCCCGGCGATCGACGCCGGCAGTAACGTGCAGGTGCCGCGCGGTGTGAACTATGACCAACGCGGCAGCGGCTACATCCGTATTATCGATGGCAATGATGACGGCACCGCCACGGTCGATATTGGTGCCTACGAAGATCAATCCGTATCGCCTCCGCCGCCACCTCCGCCGCCACCACCGCCTCCGCCCCCGCCGCCAAGTTTCATCGTCACCACGACGGCCGATACCGGAACAGGCAGCCTGCGTACCGTCATTGCGCAAGCGAATGCCACCGGCAGCAAGGAGACGGTGACCTTTTCGCTCAACGATGACGCTAAAATCTTGCTTACCAGCGGGGCCATCGAGATTACGGACGATCTCGTGATCGAAGGCGGTGGACAGATCATCGATGCGGATAAGAAATCGCCGATCTTCACGGTTGACGGTGGTATCTCTGTCGACATCGAAAGTTTGGCCCTGACCGGCGGCTACACCAAAACCGGCAGCGGTGGTGCGATAATCAACTACGGTTATCTGTCCGTTTCCGGTGCGGCGATTTACGACAACACGAACGTCACGGAAGTCGGTGCCGGTGGTATCTTTAATGCGCGGGGTGCCACGCTTGAACTGACAAACACGACCGTTACAGGCAATTCAGGTGAATTCGGCGGCATCGCCAATAATCTTGGCACCGTGTCGATCAGCAATAGCACTCTGAGCAATAATGAGGGAGGTGCACTTTACAATTATATCGAATCCTCCAGCAGGATCTATATCACCAATAGTATTTTTTCCGCCAGTACCGATGGCTATGATATTGGCCCGGGGGAATCCGGGACTTATTTCTTTTACGGCGTCAACTTGATCGCTGATGGATCGATTGCTGGCCGCAACGTCATCAATGAGAGCCCGAAACTCAAAGCACTGGGCGATAATGGCGGGCTGGTGCCGACGCAATTGCCCGGCAGCGACAGCCCTGCGATCGACGCCGGCCGCAATGCTTTTGTGCCGCGGAACACCGATAGTGACGCTCGCGGTGAAGGCTATTCACGAATTGTTGCGTCAACCATTGGTGGCGACGCAATCGTGGATTTGGGCGCCTATGAGGTCATACCGCGCCTCACTGTGACTACCACGGCAGATACCAGCGACCCCAGTGATGACGTGACGAGCCTGCGCGAGGCCATCGCTACGGCGAATAGCGCCTCAAGCGAAGTGATCATCGAGTTCGATACGAGCAAGGTGCCATCGAGTGCCACGCTCACCCTGTCCCAGGGGCAATTCACCATCAGCGAGGACATCAAGATCGATGGTACGGGGCAGACCATCAACGGCAAGGGCGCATCACGAATTTTTTCGATCGGCGAGGGTGTCGACGTCTTGTTCGATGATTTGAAGCTCGAAAACGGCGCCTCGGATGACAGTGGCGGTGCCATTTATAATCAAGGTAATCTGACGCTGGTCGACACGACCGTGAAGGACAGCGCTGCCGACAGTAATGGCGGCGCTATCTACAATGCTGATGGCAGCCTGAGACTGACCGGCAGTACGATCGAAGACAACAAGGCAAGCGGTGACGGCGGGGCCATCTACAATGCCTCGGGCGACGTAACCTTGTCTGCCAGCACGATCAAAGACAACGCCGCGAGCAGTGCCGGCGGCGGGATTTTCAATCAATCCGGCAGCCTGGCAATCAGCAAAAGCAGCACCCTGAGCGACAATACAGCCAGCGGCGATGGCGGCGGCATCTATGCCGGGGCCGGCAGCACGCTCGAGATCACGGACAGCAAGCTCGACAGCAACACCGCCAGTCTTGGCGGCGCCATCCTCGTTAGCGGCGCCTCGTCGAGCTACGATGCCGCCACGGCCACCGTCGACACCAGCGAGATCACGGGTAACTCGGGCGACAAAGGTGGCGGTGGTGTCAGGGTCCAGGATGGCGCCTCTCTCACGGCCTTCTACTCGACTTTCAGCAACAATCAGACCGGCTCGGGGTCGGGTGGTGGTCTCAGCAATGATGGCACGACATACCTCACTGCCGTGACCCTCTCTGGCAACAGCGCCAATAGCAAAGGCGGCGGTGTCTTCAATGACGCCGATGGGAACCTGTACCTGGCCAATGTTACGGTTAGTGGCAACAGAGCTGCGAGCGCTGGCGGCGTCGCCAACGATGCGGGCACGGCCTCACTGGTCAATGTGACAGTGGCCAATAACAAGGGCGGCGGTGTCAACAATAGCGATGGCGGGGCACTGACCCTAACCAACAGTCTCGTCGCCGACAATTTCGATGGCAAGGATATTGTCTCCGGTGACGCGATTTCCGGCGAGGGCGTGAACTTCATCGGCGATGGCTCGAGCGGAGTGTCCGGCACGACGCTGTCTGGCGATGCCCGGCTCGGCAGTCTCGCCGACAATGGCGGCTATACGCAAACCCAGGCGCTGCGGCCCGCCAGCAAGGCCATCGATGCCGGCGTCAACAGCTACGTCAACACCGACGACGATCAGCGCGGTAGCGGCTATACCCGCATCATCGATGGTGATTATAGCGGCACCGCAACCGTCGATCTCGGCGCCTACGAGGCCAAGGCGCTCGCCGGGCCGCCAATCAAGGTCACCAACATCAATGACTCAGGCAGCGGCAGCTTGCGCCAAGCCATCGAGACCGCCAATTCAAGAGAGGGATTCGATCTCGTCGAATTTACGATCGCCGATAATGCGACGATCGGCATTAGTCAGGGTCTGCCGGCAATAAGCGAAAGCGTCGACATCGTCGGCACAGGTCAGACCATAAAGATGGAGGCCGAGGGTCACAGAATATTCACCATCAGTTCGAGCGCAGACGACGTTACGATCGAGGATCTGCAACTTACAGGAGCCAGCTTCCTCTCGGGTGGTGGCGCCGTTGCAAATAATGGCGGTACCGTGACACTTACGAATATTACCGCCTTTGGGAATGCTGGGCAGGACCGTGGTGGTGCCATTCAAAACAATGGCGGCACGATGACAATAGAATATAGTACGATCCGAAATAATCTCATCGGAGATTTCTATGTGCCGGCACGAGGTGGGGGTATCTATCAGGGCTCCGGACACATGACGATCAGAAATAGTACCATCAATAATAATAATGTGTATTCAAGGTACGCGGCTGGTTACTGAGAAGTGGTACCACTAGGAGGCGGTATTGCGCTGGAGGGCGGTACGATGTCTATTGCCAATAGCACTGTATACAAAAATTATGTCGACCAGAATAGAGTCGTCGGGGGCGGGA
>JBCBSO010000432.1:0-4005 GCA_039819205.1 Actinomycetota bacterium | reverse complement strand
GGCATCGCGGTGATGAGCGCGCTGCAAACCGGCGGTGCCCGGTGGGACGTGGTGTTTGCGGTGTCGGCGGCGACTGCGCTTGCGGTCGTGCTGTTCGCTTGGCGAGCGTTGCGCGCCGCGCCTCAGCCCCAGTGATCGACGAGCGTGTCGGCGAGCCGTTCGACGCTGTCGCGGTCGTTCATCCACCAGTGTCCGCCACCCTGGAGGTTGATCGTGCCGGCGCCGAGGCGTGCGGCGACGTCGTTGCCGAGATCGGGGTGCACATACGGGTCATCGAGCGCGGTGATGACAAGCCCGGGAGGAATGCTGTCGGCAGCGAACAGGCGAGCGCCCAGCTCGGCCATCGCCGGCTGCGCTGCCGAGCGATAGAGCCCCAGGATGGCAGTGCCCATGGCGTCGTCGAGGCCGTGACCGAGCGCGAGGGCGATGTGCTCGTCGAACCCCTGCCCGACGAAGAACTGGGCTCGGTCGCTGGCGCTCCCGGCCGTCATTGCGGCGATCACCTCTTCGCCGACGCCTGGTGTCTGCCAGCTCTGCGCAGTGTCGTGCCACACGTAGTCCGGATGAGCGAGGCCGGCAACGTCGATCGTCCAGGTACGCGCGAGGTCGGGTCGGGCGGCGACCAGGCCCAGCACATGACCCGCGCCCCAGTCGTGACCGAGCACGTCAACGCCACCCCCGAGCGAGTCGAGTTCGCGCGCCAACCAGGCCACGTAGCGCTGCATCGTTGGCTCCCAATCGTCGGGCAACGGCGCGCCGAAGCCAGGTGGAGACAGCAGCACCACGTCGTCCACGTTGCGGCGGTGCAGGGCGTCGATCAGCGACCCCCAGATCGCTGACGTCTCCGGAACCCCGTGGATCAGCGCAACGGTCATGCTCGGACCGTAGACGATGTGTGCCGCTCCCATGGCGGCCGCCGTCGTTACGATCGCGCCATGACGCGACGACGACAGGTATCTGGGGGAGTTCGACGCGGTGCGGTCGGCCTGCTGTCGGTTGCTGCGGTCCTCCTTGTTGCGTGTGGCGACGACGACGAAAGCGACGACGACAACGACACGCCACAGAACCAGCTGGCCAATCCGGCGTCGGTGTTCTGTGTCGAACAGGGCGGCGAGCTGGAGATTGTCGACGAAGCCGACGGGCAGGTCGGCTACTGCAACCTTCCCGATGGCACGCGCGTCGAGGAGTGGCAGTACTTCCGCGAGCAGACCGGGGGCACCGTGCCAGCCGACGAAGGCGGCTGACGCATTGTCGAGGGCTCCCCGCCGACGTGCTCGCTAGTATTCACGAGTCGCAGATCGTATGTTCTTGCGGCCAATGATCATGACCGACGCCACGGCTCCCAGCGCATCGACGAACGGATCTCGCGGGCCTGCCGCCCCGCGAGCGTCGTGGACGTTTCTCACGAACCACGCCCACGTGCTGGTGTGCCTCGCCGAGGAACCAGACATCCGCGGTCGCGACATCGCTGAGCGAGTCGGTATCACCGAACGCGCGGCACAGGCGATCATCGCCGATCTTGCGGCCGAGGGCTACATCACGCGCACCCGCGAGGGCAGACGCAACCGCTACGAGGTGCACCCGGCGGCGCCGCTGCGCCATCATCTCGAACACGACACCACGGTGGGCGAGTTGTTGGTCACGCTGGGCCGTCTCACGCCGCGTGCGGCAGCGGTGTAGCGCACCGTCTAGTCCGACGTGGCGTCGGGTCCGACCAGTTCGCGCGTCTGTACGCGTACCCGCAAGTCGGCCGTGACGGTTCGCCCCAGCTCGTCGGAGAGTTCTGCTTGCAGGCTTGTGGCCGACGGCGCCCCTACCGGTGGGCCGATGATGATGACCTCGACCGTGTCGCCGACCACGTTGACGCTGAGCACGCTGAATTCGTCGCTGCCGCCGATCCAGTCTTGAACTGCGGTGTTTGCGCGCCCGGCGTCCAACGCGTTGTTCGCAAGTTCACGTCCGTTGAGTCCCAGTGCGGCGACGACCAGCACCGCAAGGGCGACGACGGCCGCCGACGCTGTGCTGACTCGTTGGCGGTTTGCTTGAGCCGCCCGGAGGGGGGTGAGGCCCGTGACGATGAACGTGGCCCCGCCCACGATGATGATCGCGAGCGCGTTCGTGGTGAATAGCACCAGCGCGCCGCCGGCCTCGTCGTAGGCCCCCGCCGACACCGTGATGCCGACCACCGAGAGTGGAGGCACCAGCGAGATCGCAATGGCCACGCCGGGGAGCGCATCGGACACGTCGGGTCGGGACAGCCCATAGGCGCCCGCTGCGCCGGCGGCGATGGCGATGACCAAGTCGAGGATTGTCGGCGACGATCGGCTCAGAATCTGGGTATTGGTGGTGGCATCGATGGCCACCGGTCCGACTTCTCCGAGCACCACGCCGATCGTGATCACAATCAGTACGCCGGCGAGCGCGATCAGCGCCGAGCGCAGTAGGCGATTCGGCCATCCCATCACGATGCTGATGGCGATGGCCATCAAGGGGGTCATCAGCGGCGCAATGAGCATCGCTCCGATGACGACCGCAGTCGAGTCCGTGAGCACACCGCCCGATGCGATCACCCCCGAGAGGAACATCAGCACGACGAAGCGGGTGAGTTTGGCGTTCACCCGCGGCCCCTCGTACAGCAATTTCTCGTAGAGCTCGGCACGATCGACGGTGGGCTTCGGCCGGCGGGCAAACCAGTCGAAGACGAGCCGCCCGCTGGCGGCAAGTGAGGTGGGCGATTCCTCCTCGTTGGTGACCGACAGCGCAACGGCGATCAACCCGACGACCGCCACGGCGATGCACACGAGCGACGCCGCAAGGCCCAGCATGCGGTCGGGGTAGGCAAACATCACGGCGGCAAACAGCAGCAGCATGAGCGCCTTGGCGAACGGCCATGCCGTACCCACGAACTGTCGCCGTCGGGTGATCGCCGCAACGAAGTCGGCCACGGCGTAGAGCGCGAGCGCAACTGCGTTCACACGGCCCACGGTCTCAATGGACAATGTGGGAAAGGCCACGAGCACGCCACCGAGGAGCGTCGTCGCGATCGCAACGCCGATCGCGATGCGTTCGTGCGCTCGCGCTCGGATGTAGGCGATCGACGTAGTGATCCCGAGACCGATCAGACCGATGCCGAGCACAACGACCAACACGCGGTCGGTGCGTTCCGGCCATAACACGATCAACGCGGCCGTAATCACCGCCAACAACGATCGGATCACGATGGGGTCGGCGAGTCGGCGGAGATGGACCGACTCGACTCCCAGTGCGTGGGCGACGTCGTCGCCGAGCACCTCGGCCGCTGTGGCGGGGTCGCGACCATCCTCGGTGGCACGGCTCACCGCGCCGACGCTAGTGCTGCGATCGGCGGAGGCGGGGACCTCGATCCCGGCACAACCTTCCCGCGGCCAGTATCGTCCGCGGTGATGGCCAACGTCCTGCTGATCGAAGACGACGACCAGATCATCGCCTCGCTGTCGAAGGTGCTCAAGCAGGCGGGGCACGTCGTCGCAACGGCGGGTCGGGCAACAGTGGGTCTGGGCAAGGTCGTCGACGACGGACCCGACGTGGTGGTGCTCGACCTCGGGCTCCCCGACATCGATGGTCTCGACGTGATCAAGATGATCCGCGGGTACGGCGACACACCGGTGATCGTGGCCACGGCTCGCGACGACGATGACACCATCGTCAAGGCGCTCGATTCGGGAGCCGACGACTATGTAGTCAAGCCGTTCTCGGGCCGTCAGCTCGACGCCCGCATCCGGGCGTTGCTCCGTCGTGAGCGCAGCGGGGCAGAGCCGGTGGTGCAGGTCGGTGACCTGCGTGTCGACATCCAGGCCCACGAGGTCACCCTCGAGGGGCGGGCGATCGACCTCCGTCCCAAGGAGTTCGAGCTGCTGGGCCTGTTGGCCGCTCGTGCCGGCGAGGTGGTGTCTCGACGAACGATTGCGCGCGAGGTCTGGGATGACCCGCTGTCGTCGTCGGATACCACGATCGACGTCCACCTCT
>JBCBSO010000431.1:0-4020 GCA_039819205.1 Actinomycetota bacterium | reverse complement strand
CGTCGCCCTGGTAGAGGCCGCCAGCCGCGAGGCAGTCGGCGAAGTTGCTGTTGTCGGTGCAGACGCCCATCGGCGTGATGCAGGCGCCCTGCAGCGTGTTGACCTCGCGGAAGCGGAAGGTCAGCGTGTACTGGGCGTCGCACGGGATGCCGAAGGTGAAGTCGCTGAAGATGTCAACGTAGTGAACACCAGCCGGGAGGCGGGCGCTCATGACCGAGGTGACGCACGAGGTCGTGTCGCCATCGGTGTCATCGCCGGTGGGATCGTTCACGATCGAGTCCACGGTCACGGAAGCGCCACAGACGATGGTGCCCGTGGTGCCGCGGGTGCCGAGGTTGAGGAACGCGTTGACCGCGGTCTCAGTCTCGAGGGTGACGGTGACGTCGGTCGCGGTGGTCAGCGTGAACTGATACGCGTCGGCGTCAACCGCGAAGCCGCCAGTGGAGGCCGCACCGAAGTTGTCGGAGCTGCCCGTGGAACCCTGGGCGACCACGTCGTTCTGCGTGTCAACCGTGACGGTCATGAAACCGCCGTCGGTGAGGCAGCCACCGTTGAGGTCCGGATCGATCGGCAGCGAGCACGGCTCGTCCGTGTCCTGCGTGTCCGGGGTGCCAACGTCAACGTTGCAGCAGATGGCGTCGGCGCAGAGCGAGCCGTCACCGGAGTAGATGCCGCCGTTGAGCGTACAGGCGAACTGGTTGAGGCCCTCGGAGCAGACACCGGTGATGGTGTTGCAGCAGGCGCCGGTCGCGGCCGGGCCCAGAACCTCGATGTCAACCGTGTAGTTCGAGGAGCACGGGGTGCCCAGGAACGCGGCCGTCATCAGGAGGTAGTACTCACCAGCCGGGAGGCTGAGATCGATCGTCGTGAACGTCTCGCACTCCTGGAGCGTCCCGGGGTCGGACCCGGTGAACTCGAAGAGGCCGATGTTACCACCGTTGAAGGTGATGTCGGCGCACGAGGCGAGGTCGTCCCAGGTGAAGGCACCCGGATCGATCACGCTGTTGATGTCGTTCAGGAAGCCGAAGTTGCCGCCCTGAAGCGAGCCACCGGCACCCAGAACCTGGTTGGTGACGCGCAGCTCAGTGTCCTGCAGCAGCGTCACGCGGAAGATGTCGAAGTCCAGCTGAATCGGATCAGCCGGGTCAGCGACGCGGTAGATACCGGTCGTACCGCAGACCTGATACATCGCCGGGGTGTTCGTGGCGATCGTGAAGGTCTCGTAGCCGAAGTTCGAGTCGTTCAGGCCGATGCAGCCGCCGTTGATGTCGGCGAACAGCGGATCGGCGGGCAGGAACTGGTCGAAGCAGAGACCCTCGTTGGCCTCGATGATCTGCGTGACGCCAACACCCGGAGCCGGGCAGTTGGGATCGGGGCAAGCGCAGGTCGCGCGGCCCGTGTCACGGACGATCACGCCATCACCCTGGGGGTTGGCGCCTTCGAACTCGCTGCCATCCGCGTTGAGGATGGTCGGCTTCGAGACCTGCTCGACGCCAAAGTTGTTCACGTTCGGCTGGGTCTTGCCCTCGCGGTTGACCCGGTCGAACACCTGGCGCTTGAGCTCACTCTGCGAAGAGTAGTCGTTGCCAATGTCGAACGGCTTCTCGTTGAGAAGACCGTTGGTTGCGTTGTCCGTCATCACGTTCGAGAACGGGTTTGACGACTCCGCAAGCGTCGCCGACGACACTGCGAGGAACATCCCCGCAACAGCCGCCAGCGTCGTACAGGAACAGTTAAAGCTGTTCTTCACTGCTCTCACTCCTTTCACGCTCCATCGATGGGACAGGGCACACGGCCCTTGGACGAGAGATACCTGACTGACCAATAACCCACACGGCCTGCTGAGCCGGGTGAATCGCCTTCAACGCCCGAAGAATCGGAAGCAGCGGCGCGCAACTGCAACCAAACTCGCCGGACGGCAATACACCAGTATCCGCCGATGCCCTTCTCGTGCAAGCACAAGGCCCTCGTGGCACGAAGGTTTTGCCCTGCTCTCCCAAGGCGAATCGCCGGCGAATGCCATCCCATACAACCCACATAACCCCATTTACCAGCACGCTTTCGATGATCGGACCGGAGGCAGGACTCAGCCGCTTCGAGGCGTCGCCCATACCGGTTCCGTCCACTTTTGGGTGTCCGCCACCCAGTTCCGCGCGACCCCCGCGCCCAGGGCCCCTTACGGACACCCAAAATCATTCGCCAGGATCGAGAAGTCGGACAGAGTAACCCATCCGTCGCCGCTCAGGTCGCCCTGAAGCCGCGTCGCGCTGGGGCCGGCGCCGAAGTTCGTCGCCAGCACCCGGAAGTCCGCGAGTCCGGTCGCCCCGTCCCCATCGATGTCACCGGGGCACACGGGAATCGGAGCAGCGACGACAAACTGGTCACCTGCGACAGCGGTCAGATCCGGCGAGGTGCCGAGCCCGCTGGTCAACCCACCCACGCCGGGCAGCCACTGATTGCCGGTGCTGCCGCTGCCGTCGATGAGAAATGCCGAGAGGCCCACCTCAGTGGGCGAGCCGCCCAGCTCCTGCAGCGGCAGCAAGATCTCGAACCCGTCCTGTGCCGTGGCTGCGCCCGAGGCCGACACCCCGGTCACGCCCGCGGTGTTGCCGTTGTCAAGAGCGACCTGGAGACCATGCGGGTTGTCGCCTCCGGCGAGCAGGCCATTGCCGCTGCCCACCGAACCGACTCCCATGTATCGCTTGCTGTGCCCACCCGAACCGGGCAGTGCGAACAGATCGACGTAGACGTTGCTCGCAAAGGCGTTGACCCACAGCAGCCGCTCGGGTTCGAACCCGGGCTCCATCACCGCGTTGTCCAATCCCCCGGGCCCGGAGGGCGGGCCGACGTAGCCGGCGAGATCCAACACGCTCTGGCCGCCCGGCTCGACGTCGATCAGCACGCCCAGCGCCGTCCCGTCCGTCGGCAGGTTGCCGGTGATCCCGATGCGAACGCCGTCAGGCTCGAAGGCAACGTACAGCTGGTTCAACTCCGCGACGTTGTCCCCCATCGCCGTGGGCGTGTCCTGCGTGGCTCGGAGCTGTGGCGGTAGGAACGATGGCGGAACATCGACGCCATCGACGCGGGCAGACGGCGGCACAAACGGATCGAGATCCACCTCAAGGATCAGCGCGTCGTAGGCGCCGATCGACGTGTTCCACGCGTCCTTGTTCGCCTCGGTGATCGGCGTGTATGTCGCCGCCGTGCGCACATCTGTCGGAGTCGTGCTCGCACCGCTCACATCAAATGCCGCGAGGTCCATCGTCGTCGCAACAGTGTTCCCGGTCAGGTTGATCAGAACCAGCAGCGTCTGCGTCTGCGACTGTCGAACAAAGGCCCAGACACCGCCATGGGTGGCGACCACCGGAACGTAGCTGCCGTGGGTCAGCGCATGGTTGCCCTTGCGCGTTGCTATCAGGTCGCGATACGTCTCGAGCAGGGATCCCGAGACGCCCTGCTGCTCCTGGACACTCCTGCCATCGCTGTTCGCCGAAAATGCATTGTTGAAGGCGAGGGCATTGAGGTTCCAGTAGTTGCTCATGGGCGGACCCGCGACGGCGTTCCACTTGAACGGCTCGCGCATCGGGATGTCGTTGGCATCGCTGCCGTAGTTCTGCTTGGTGCCGAGCATGCCAAGCTCGTCACCAAAGTAGATCACCGGCGGGAAGGGCTGCGTCATGAGCACCGCCGCGGCGGCCTTGCCGCGCTCGATCGTGCCGCCGATCACCGACGCAAGACGATCGACATCGTGATCACCGATGATTCCGAGAAAGGTCCGATCATCAGGGACGGCATTGACAGCGACGGTTGCCGCCTGATACAGCGGGCTGGCGTTGCCGTTGGCCAGCGCGTCCCGGGCGGCGAACTCGAATGGCTTGGTGAACGACGCATCGAATGCGGTCAGCAGTTCAGCGCCGGTCGTCCCCCAGTCGGCCTGCTCGGCGAAGATGAAGACATCGGGATTCACCGACTGCAGTGCAGCCTTCCACGGCTCCCAGAAGTCGCCGAGGTTGTAGCGCC
>JBCBSO010000430.1:0-4031 GCA_039819205.1 Actinomycetota bacterium | reverse complement strand
GTTGGATCGTCGAGCTGCAACGACCGTAACGACGACGAGCGCAGCGACAGCTACGACGGCCAGGGCGGCCATGAGCACGGTTGCGGGACTCACCGACCTCGGTCGAGCCACCAGGCGTCGAGACGCTTACGGATCTCAACATCGCCGATCAGCCCCTCTTCGAGGCGGATCTCCATCAAGTACTCCATCGCCTCGCCCACCTCGCGACCGGGGACGAGGTCGAGGTGCTGCATCACCGCGTTGCCGTCCAGCTCGGGGCCCAATGCGGCGAGCTCCTCAGCAGCAGACAGCTCGTCGATGCGCGCGTCGAGCTCGTCCATCATCCGGGTCAGCCGGGCGGCCTCCGTGGCGTTGCGCGCAATGGCGTCGCACCGCGCGAGCACGTTGAGCTCGGCGAGAAGACCACCGGCGTCACGGACGTAGCGACGCACCGCCGAGTCGGACCATCCCATCGAATCCGACCATCCCATCGAGTCGGTCTGAACGCGCTGGTGGAGCGAGATGAGCGCGGTCACTGCCTCGACGTCGTAGTTGGAATAGCGCAGCGCGTTCATCCGCTTGCCAGGCTCATCGACGTTGTGCAACAGCGCAGCAAGACGGGTGAGCCGAACGTTGAATCGCTCGGGTCTGTCGGGGGGGCGCACGTTCTCGACGACGGCGATCGAGTGGGCGAGCGCTTCGTTGTCGGGATGGATCGGATCGTGCTCGACACGCATCGCTGGCAGCTCCGGCGCGAAGTGGTCGACCAGACCGGTGTCGATCAGGAACCACAACCCTGCCGCCGGGTGGTCGACGGTGATCAGCTTGTCGAGTTCGTCGCGGATCCGTTCCGCCGACACGATCGCAAGCCGCGGGCCCAGGGCGCGGACGGCGTCGACGAGCTCAGTGGTTGGTTCAAGGTCGAAGCGAGCAATGAAGCGGGCCGCGCGGAGCATCCGCAGCGGATCGTCGCCGAATGAGATCTCGGGACCGCTCGGTGTGCGCAACCGGCGGGCGGCCAAGTCAACTGCGCCGCCAAATGGATCGACGAGTTCGGGATCGTCGTCCGCGGCGCGCAACTCGAGGGCGATCGCATTGATCGTGAAGTCTCGACGCGACAGATCCGCGTCGATGTGGTCGGCGAACTCCACGACCGGCTTGCGCGAGTCGTCGGTGTACGCCTCGGAACGAAACGTGGTGATCTCGATCGTGCGTGCGGTGCCTGTGGCGTCAACGCGCTGGGCGCCGATCGTGCCGAATCGTTCGCCTTGAGTCCACAGTGCGTCGACCGTGCCAGCGAGTGTGTCTTTGATCTCCTCGGGCCGTGCGTCGGTCGTCAGATCGAGATCAAAATCATGGTCGTCAGCACCCACGAGGAGGTCGCGAACGGTGCCCCCAACGAGGTAGAGCCGGTGGCCGCGCTGCGCGAATTGCGCGGCGAGCGGAGCGAGCTCCGCCAACACCGGAGCAAAGCGTTCGGGGGCCACCGCGCCAGGGTAACCACGGCGCCCAGGTAGCGTCAGTGGATGGTGCACACGGCCAACGCGAACGTCGAGGCCCGGCTCGGCCGGTGGCCCTACGACGACACGGTCGGCCGCTTGATCCTGGTCGATCATCGGATGCAGCCCACCGACGACGACGTGGCCCGGTGGGTCGATATCGCACGCGGTCGCGGACTACGTGCGCTGCGCACCGGCGCACTGTTTCCCCCATCGGACCTCCCGTTTCGGCGCGCCGGTTTCGTGGCGATCGATCGCCTGGCGCTGTTCAGCCGGCCCACACGCGACACCGCACCTCGACCGGCAACGCCGCGCGGCGTGCGCCTGACTGCACTGCGTCCGTGGCACCTGGGTCGCGTCGCCGATCTCGATGCCGAGGCGTTCGGTCCGGTGTGGGGCAACGATCGCCCGGCAATCGAGGAGATCCGCAATGCCACACCGCAGCACCGGGCGCGGATCGCTGTCGACCGATCCAGGGTGCTCGGCATGGCGATTACTGGTCGAGCCGGAGCCACCGCATATCTCCAACGGCTGGCGGTGGACCCAGCCGAACGACGCCGCGGCATCGCCCAGGCGCTCGTCGAGGACTCGTTGCGGTGGGCACGGCGGACACGTCGCATCATGGTGAACACCTCGGTCGACAACACAGCGGCGATCGCCCTGTACGACGGACTCGGGTTCCACCGCGACGAAGCCGCCTTGACCGTGCTCGAACTCGACCTCGCCGACCCATGAAACGCGCACTGATCACCATCGTGCTGCTGATCAGCGCACCCGTGGCGGCGTCGATCGGAGCGACGCCCGCACTCGCCCAGGTCGTCGACGATCCCATCCAGCTGGCCTTGATCGATCAACGCTTCGCCGTCGACCCCGACGGCACGCTGCGCTTTGTGTACCGGGTCGATGGCGACCTCGACCTGTTTCGACTCGACGAAGACATCGATACAGCACCAGACGCCACCGACGCCGATCCCACGCCAAACGACCAGGCGGCCGAGCAGCCGACCGACCAGGCGACCGACGAGCCCATCGACGAGCAGGGTGAGCCGCTCCCGTCACCTCCACCGCCACCACCACTGACCATCGACGTCACCAACTACGCACCACTATCGCCGCTCGGACGCGTTCTCCCCTCGCAACTGGTGGGGCCCGACATCCCTCAGCGCATCTACGAACAGCTCGGCAACAACGGCGACCCGATCGACGGCGTACGACTGGTCGACGTACGCAGCGACTTCGCCGTCGACGACGACGGCACGACGACGCTGACGATCGAGGTCCCGACCGACATGGGCGACAGCGTGGCGGAGAAGTTGAAGATCGACCGTCCCGGCCTGCACCCGATTCAAGTCCAACTGAAGATCGGCGTGTTCGGAGAACCCGACGTTGCCGTCGAGGTGGCCTCACACGGCACGATCGTGGAACGCGTCGATGACGACGACATCAGCGAGCCGATCGACCTCACCGTCATGGCGGCACTACCCGAGCCTGGTCTCAGCGCGCCGCCACCCACCGACGGGTTCGACGCGGCGACGGCACTGGCCGCGCAGATGGCCACGCCGATCACACTGGAGGTCGCCCCACGCACGGTGACACGCGCCACCAACGGTCTCGATGCAAGCACCCGCGACTCGCTCCTTGTCGACGACGAAGTCGTGGCGACGTCCGACCGCATCCTCGACATCTCCTCGGCGGTCGCGGTGGGCCGCGGCGACATGGTCGCCCGCGAGCTATCGGCCGGCGAACGGATCGTGATCGACGAACTCCCGTCGGCGCGCGTCGGGCGAACCGCGTGGATCGTGCTCGATCCCTTGAGCGCGGCGGGTGCGCAAGAGCTGCGTGACCTCGGATTCCGATACCTCGTCATGACCGACGACATGTACACCGCAACGATCGGCGGTTCGCTCCCCGAGCGCGACCGGTTCGTGGACGTTGCGCTGCCCGACGGCGACACGATGCCGCTCGTGCTGGTCGACCCCTTGTCCGAGGCGCTGACCACCCAGGGCACCGATGAGATCCTCGAAGACTTGACCGCGTTCGAATGGGCCGTCGGTACCGCAGCCGGCCTACTGCTCGAACCGGCACCGCGTGCGAGCGAACGGTCACGCGTGCTCAGCTCACCGACGTTGGATGCGCCCGACCCCCGGCTGCTGGTTGCGCTCGAGCAACTCAGCGACGCCACCGACGGGCTGCGGTTCATCGAAGGCTCAGTGCTCCCGGCGACCACCGACAGCCAACGCGCCCCCGATGGCGGCGACACGGTGGCGCTGCCCGCCGAGGCGGGGCCATCTCTCGTCGAACGAGTCGCCGCCCTCGACACCATTGCATTGGAGGTGCTGAGTACCGCGTCGATGCTGCCCGACGACGATCCTCGCCCCGAGCAATGGAGTGTGACGCTCGACGAACTGCTGACCACTGCCTATGACGACAACGTGGTCAACACAGAGCTCGACGCGCTCCGTGCGGAGCTCGATGAGTTGCGGGCGGCCGTCGTGCCCCCTGAGCCGTTCACGTTCACCCTCACCGGTCGCACCGGTGATATCGAGTTGCAAC
>JBCBSO010000429.1:0-4046 GCA_039819205.1 Actinomycetota bacterium | reverse complement strand
CCGTCGTGTCACAGGACTGTGACACGAGGGGTCTGACCCCTGATGTCACGTCTCCCCTCATGCCTTGAGCCTGGGGAACAGTGGCGAACCTTTGGTGACCTCGGCGCCGGCTTGGTAACCGCCCCACGTGGTGTCGGCGGGCACGCGCTGGTCGGTGACCGCGCCCGTCTGGCCGATCCGTTCCCACACGGCTTGGGCGGTCGACGGGATCGCCGGCGAGGCGAGGATGGCCACGATGCGCAGCGCCTCGAGGGCGTCGCCCATCACGGCGTCGACGCCCGGGCCGGGGTCGGCCTTCCAGGGCTCGTTGGCCTCGAGGTGGGCGTTGGTCGCCCGCACGAGTTGCCAGGTGGCGTCGAGGGCGCGGCTCGGCTGCACCTCGTCCCACCAGCGGGTGGTCTCCTCGACCGCCGTTGCGGCCACTGCCGCGAGTGGGCTGTCGGGGTTCGGTGCAGTGCCGACGCCATCACACTTCTTGCCCACCACGGTGGCTACTCGCGCAGCGAGGTTGCCGAGATTGTTCGCTAGGTCGGCGTTGTAGCGGGCGACCAACCCCTCGTATGTGAAGTCGCCGTCGTTGCCGTAGGCGGTGTCGGCGAGCACGTAGTAGCGGAACCCGTCGAGCCCGACGTCTTCGATCAAGTCGAGCGGCTTGACCACGTTGCCCGAACTCTTGCTCATCTTCTCGCCGCCGACGAGCAGCCACCCACCGATCGCCCATCCCTTGGGCGGATCGATGCCGGCGCTCATCAGCATCGCCGGCCAGTACACGCAGTGCTGGCGGACGATGTCTTTGCCGATCAGGTGGTAGTCGACCGGCCACCACTTCTCGTAGCCCTGGGTTCCGTCGCCGAAGCCGACGGCGGTGAGGTAGTTGGTGAGCGCGTCGAACCACACATAGGTCACATGGTCGGGATCCCACGGCAGCGGGACCCCCCACTTGAGCGACGTGCGGCTGATCGAAAAATCGCGGAGGCCGCCCTTGATCAGGCCGAGTGCCTCGTTGCCGCGGTGCTCCGGCTTCATCGCCGTGGGGTGCTGGGCGTACCAGTCGAGCAGTCGATCCTCGAAGCGCGAGAGCCGGAAGAAGTAGTTCTCCTCTTCGAAGTACTCGACCGGCTTGCGGTGAATCGGGCAGCAGTCGGCGACACCGTCGATCGTGATCAGCTCGTCGTCGGTGTAGTACTCCTCGCACGCCACGCAGTACTTGCCCGAGAACACCCCGAGCTCGATGTCGCCCGCGTCGTAGCAGCGCTGCAAGATCTCTTCCACTGCTTTGTAGTGGCGCGGTTCGGTGGTGCGGATGAAGTCGTCGTAGGCGATGTCGAGCCGTTCCCAGGTTTGGGCGAACTTCGGAGCGATCTCATCGGCGAACGCCTGCGGCGTCGTTCCTGCGGCTTCGGCGGCTTGCTGGATCTTCAGGCCGTGTTCGTCGGTGCCGGTGAGATACATCACCTCGTCGCCCAACAGGCGATGCCACCGGGTGAGGGCGTCGCCGACGATCGTCGTGTACGCGTGGCCCAGATGGGGTTCGGCGTTCACGTAATAGATCGGGGTGGTCACGTAGAACCGACTCACCCTCCGCACGCTACGTGATCGGCCGGCTGACCCCACCGAGGGTTGGATCGCGGGTTCGCCGCGTGGCGCTTCTCGGCGTCCGGGTTCGTGGGTTCCGCAACCGTCGCCACCGAGAGTCGCTGCGACCCACCGGCGGCGCGCCGGCCGCGTGCTTCTCGGCGCCGTGGTGCGCGGGTTCCGCGTCTGCGGGCGCCGAGAAGCGACAGCGAGGAATTGCTTCGCGCCGATCCGGGCGCCGACGTGTCGCAGATCACGGCGCTGAGTGAGTAGCCGGGCGATACCGTCAGCGCGATGACCGGAACCTTCGCCGACGCCACCTCGTCGCGCCGGGTGGCGCTGGTCGACGGAGTCGGGCACTACGACACGTCGATCCGCCAGGGATGGGACATCGGGGGCAACGCCAACGGCGGCTACCTACTGGCGCTCGCCGGGCGGGCAATGGCCGATACTGCCGGCCGTCCGCCACTCTCGCTCACCGCCCACTACCTGAAGCCCGGACCGGCGGGCCCGTGCACGGTCGATACGCAGACCGTGCGCGCCGGACGACGTCTGGCCACCGTGACCGCCACGGTCTCGGTCGACGACACGCCGATCATGCAGTTGCTCGGCAGCTTCGGCGAGCAAGCCCCTGGAGGCCCGTCACTCGTCACGGCGACACCACCGGAGCTGCCCTCGTACGATACGTCGGCGATCCCGCCGCTGCCCACCGAGGGGCCGCTTCCCGAGATGATGCAGCGCATCGCGATGCGGCTACATCCCGACGACGTCGGCTTTCGCACCGGTCAGCCGTCGGGCACCGCCAAGATCGACGGGTGGTTCGCCCTCGCCGACGAGGAACCGATCGACGCATACGGGCTGCTGCTCGCCAGCGACGCGTTCCCGCCCGTGGTGTTCAACACCGAGCTTCCTGTGGCGTGGGTACCGACCATCGAGTTGACCGTGCACATCCGCGGCGTGCCAGCGCCGGGTCCCGTCGCCGCCTCGTTCCGCTCTGAGTTCATCGACGACGGGTTGTTCAGCGAAGACGGCGAACTCTGGGACGCGAACGGCCAGCTCGTCGCCCAATGTCGTCAGCTCGCCCTACTGCCGCGCGGCTGACGCACGTCGACGCTTACGCCGTCAGCACACGACCGAGATCGCGTGCGCGGTGATCGTGCCGGTGGTTGCAATGAGCGTGTTGTTGATCGAGGCCCCGCCGCCGGCGATGAACGTGCGGGTCCCCGCATCGACCTCGTAAATGTGCGAGGTCGACATCACGTTGTTGAACACGCCGGCGCTCGTGGCGAACGACTGCGTGCGCTCGGTGTTGCTCGTCAAGAACGTGCCGTCGGTGCTGAGCCCGAGCGTTCCATCGGTCTCGGTGCCGTTGCTCTGCAGCATCCCGTTTGCTTCGACGTACACCTGCCATGTGTCCGGGCCCGGGCACACGTCGGGCAGGGTGATCTCGGCGCGGGCGATCTCGGCAACCGTGCCCGTGTTTAGTGGGGTGTTCGTCCAGGCCACCTGGCTGTACAACGCCGCGAACTGCACGGCATCGAGGCGATCGATGCGGGCGTCGAGTTCCTTCAGCGACGATGAGGTGTAGTAGCCGACCACGTCGCCGATGGTGTTGACCGATCCCTTGAAGTTGGAGACCTTGATGGTGCCGGAGGGGGAGAGCTTCACATCAACCTTGTTCGGTGTTGGCGACTGGCCAGCGACCCAGTTGAGGTTGGACACCACCGGCAACGCGTCGACATTGCCCGGATACAGCCGCAGGTTCGACTGCGCGGTCGGGTTGGCGATCGTGACGTTGAGGGCAACGCCAACTGCATCGGCGGGCACGGCGAACGCTCCCGTGCAGTTGCCTTGCTCGCCGGTGACCTGCTGCACGACGGTGCCGCCTTCACCGATAGCGCCAACACGTCCCCCGACGTTGTTTGGGGCGGGGCGGTCATCCCACAGGCGACACGGGTCGATCGCGACGTACGTCGCATCGTCGTCGCCTGGTGCCGCTCCGGCGTTCCATGCCGCGCTCGCAACCACCGTGGCGACGACGCCGACGGCGACGGCGCCCAGTGTGGTGGCGATGGTCCGAGTTCGATCTCTCATGCTGGTGCTCCTGGGCTGTGTGCGGCCGCAGCAGCGTGCCACACCGGAGATGGCGAGCGCGGGGACCTAGAAGACCAGGGCGGCGACGGTAATGACGAAGGCCGCGCCGATGAAGCCGATCGACGTGAGTCCAACGATGCGCGCCGCGCCGGGGTGCACCGGACTCTGCCCTGCACGCAAGGGAGCGTGGAGATCGTCGTAATGCTTGCCGGCCCAGATCAACACGACGCCACCGAGTACCACCTGGGCGATGCCGAGAGCTCCGAGCGACTGGTGGATGTCCGCGGCCTGGCGGGCGAAGAGCACGCCGGTGACCATCACCGCAATCGCCGTGCGCTCCCACGCCAGCGCAGTCCGCTCGTGTTGCAACATCCGAT
>JBCBSO010000428.1:0-4073 GCA_039819205.1 Actinomycetota bacterium | reverse complement strand
CGCTCTGGTCGCCCGCCTGAGCGCAGCGGCGGGAGCTCGGGAGGCGAGGGGAAGCCCGCCAGGGCGTCCGAGCCCGATCAGGACAGTTCCACTGGCATGGACGCGGTGGCGCGGACGCGGGCGTAGAAGTCGTTGCCTTTGTCGTCGACCACGATGAAGGCCGGGAAGTTCTCGACGTCGATTTTCCACACCGCTTCCATGCCGAGCTCGGGGTACTCGAGCACCTCGACATTGCGGATGTTGTCGAGCGCGAGGCGCGCTGCTGGCCCGCCGATCGATCCGAGGTAGAACCCGCCGTACTGCTGGCATGCGTCGGTCACCTGCTTGGAGCGGTTGCCCTTGGCCAGCATCACCATCGAGCCGCCGTGCCGTTGAAACTCCTCGACATAGGAGTCCATTCGCCCGGCCGTGGTCGGGCCGAATGAGCCAGACGCATACCCCTCCGGCGTCTTGGCCGGGCCGGCGTAGTACACCGCGTGGTTGCGGAGGTACTCGGGCATCTGCTCGCCGGCGTCGAGGCGTTCTTTGATCTTGGCGTGGGCGATGTCGCGGGCTACCACCATGGGGCCGGTGAGCATGACGCGGGTGGTGACCGGGAACTTCGACAGCTCCTCGCGGATCTCGTGCATCGGCCGGTTGAGGTCGATGTGTACGGGCTCGGTGGCTTCGAGTTCCTCGTCGGTCACGTCGGGGAGGAATCGTGCGGGATCGGTTTCGAGCTGTTCGAGGAACACGCCGTCGCGGGTGATCTTGCCGAGCGCCTGGCGGTCGGCCGAGCACGACACCGCGATCGACACCGGGCACGATGCGCCGTGCCGCGGCAGACGGATGACGCGCACGTCGTGGCAGAAGTACTTGCCGCCGAACTGGGCGCCGATGCCTGTGCTCTGGGCGAGGGTCAGGATCTTCTTCTCGAGTTCGACGTCGCGGAACCCGTGGCCGGAGGCCGACCCCATGGTCGGCAGCGCATCGAGGTAACGGGTCGTCGCCAGCTTCGCCGTTTCGACGGCGAACTCGGCGCTCGTCCCACCGATCACGACCGCCAGGTGATACGGCGGGCAGGCGGACGTGCCGAGCGTCTGGATCTTCTCGAAGATCCACGGGAACAGCGTCGCCTCGTTGAGTAGCGCTTTCGTTTCTTGGTACAGGAAGCTCTTGTTTGCGGAGCCACCGCCCTTGGCGATGAACATGAACTTGTACTCGTCGCCGTCGATCGCCGACACCTTGATCTCCGCCGGCAGGTTCGTGCCGGTGTTGCGCTCGGTGTACATGTCGATCGGCGCCATCTGGCTGTACCGCAGGTTCGACGTTTGATACGTATCGAAGATTCCCTTGGCGATTGCCGCGTCGTCGCCGCCGCCGGTGAACACCAACTGGCCCTTCTTGGCCTTGACGATTGCCGTTCCGGTGTCTTGGCACATCGGCAACACGCCGCCCGCCGCGATCGCCGCGTTCTTCAGCAGGTCGAGTGCGACGTAGCGGTCGTTGTCGGAGGCCTCTGGGTCGTCGAGGATGCTGCGCAGCTGCTCGAGATGGCTGGTGCGCAGGTAGTGGGCGATGTCGCGCATCGCGGTGGCGGTGAGATGAGTGATCGTCTCGGGCGCGACCCGCAGAAATGTCCCCGCTGGTGTGTCGAACGTGTCGACCCCGTCGCTGGTGACGTGTCGGTACTCGGTGGTGTCGGGGCCGAGCGGGAGAAGGTCGGTGAAGTCGAACGGCGGCGTGTCTGCCATAGGTCGGAGCCTACGGCGACGAAGTGACGCCGGGCACTTCGTCAGCGCTCGGGACACTCCGCGGCGACGCCGCTCGACACGGCGTACAGGACACCGTCGGCGAACTCGCCGACCACCACCACGTCGAGGACTGCGCTGATCTCCTCGACGGGTACGGCCGCAACGCCGCCTTGGCGGAACTCGGCGAGGAGCACTGGCTCGTCGGCGCATGCCACGTCATTGGCAAAGCTGGCCAGCTGCCCGTCGATGGCCACGCCACGGGCGCCGACGAGCAGTGGACTCTGCAGGATCGGCTGCACCTTGGAGCCGGCCCACAGGCCGGGTGGTCGGTTCGAGTAGACGATCGAGTCGTCGGCGTCGGCGACGACGGCGGCGGCCAGCGCCGAGTCGGTCCACTGTGGCTGATTGAACCCGATGCCGCGCACGACCCCGACTCCGGCGTATCCCGCAGCGACCAGTGCGTTCGCCGCGATCAATCCGGCTACTGCCACGCCGGTGAACCGCCGAGTCGACGCCGTCGATGCAGCGGTCACCACGTGGATGCCGAGCGCAACGACGATGACGACCGGGGCGAAGGCCGGACTGAGCAGGCGCTGGTTGATCGAGTCGAAGAGCGTGGTGAGCTGGGCGGCAGCCAGGTATCCGAGATAGGCGATAACGAACGCGCCGTTCGACACGCCGACGGCCCTCGACATCGTCGCTGTGGTTGCGGATGGCGCGGTGTCCGCTGCGGCGTCAGTGTGCGGCGCTCGCCACACGAGCCACGCGAGGAGCATCAGCGCAAGCAGTGCGAGGATTCCTGCGGCGAGTAGCGCCGAACTCGGTAGCTCCTCGATCGGCACGAGCCAACCACCGACCCCCTCCACGAGTCGCTGCAGCACGTCGCCGATCGAGTCGTTCGACGCTGTTCGTGGGCCGAGCAACGCGCCATCGACCGATCGATTGCGCAGCATCCAGCCGATCGGCACGACACATGAGACGACGACAAATGCGATCGTGCGCACCAGTCGGCGAGCTGCCGTGCCGGCGGTGGCCAACATCGTGACCGCGCCGCCCGCCAGTACTAACGACAATCCGGCGTAACGAAAGAGAAAGGCGAGCCACACGAGCACGGCCATGACGGCGACCCACCGGTCGGTGCGGTGCGGTTCGGACACGGCCAGCGCGCCCATGAGGGTGAACGCCAGCACGATCACGATGAACGGCCCCTCGGTCCAGGCCATCTTGGTCACGTTGAGGATCACCGGTGACACCGCCACGAGCGCGGTGGCCGCGGTAGCGACCACACGGTTGCCGACCGCCAGTCGCAGCTGTCGCGCGACGAGCAGCGTTGCGCCAGCGGCGGAGGCGGCCGTGACCAATCGCACGATCAGCTCAGGAGCGTCGGCGATCCATGCACCGGCGGCCGCCACGAATGACAGCCCTGGAGCGAGCACCGTGAGGGTCGAGTCGTCGAGCGCACGAAGGCCGCGTCCGTCGGCCAGGTTGACCCCGGCGGCGAGATAGTTCACCGAGTCCGGGCTGAGACCGGGGCCGCGCGCGGTCGCGATCAGCGCGAGCACTGTCGAGAGTCCGGCGAGCCACCACTGCAGCCGGTCGACTCGCGCCAGCCCTGCCACCACGGGGGCCGACCGTATCGTTCGACGCACGCGCGGCGTGGTCTCCTCTCGCGAACGGCGGCGTCACCTCGGTACCGTGCACTGCTCGTGCGCCGGTTCGACGAACTCCTCACCGCGATGATCGAGGACTCGACGCGTGCCGACCGGCGCTATCGAGCCACGACGTTCTGGGAGATCGCCGGGGCGCCGATCGTCGACGACCTGCGCGTGCATGGCGTCACGCACTTTCGCGAGCACCGCTCGGCCCGTCGCTACTACGCGCCGATGTACGGGCGTCCCGAGTATCTGGATCGTCGCGAGTCGATCGAGCGGTGGCTGCGGCGGATGCCGGCGCGTCGAGCACACAGCGTTCGCTGGCGGCTCGACGGTCGACACGCGGCGCGCGTCGACGCACGTCTGTTCCGGGCCACCGATGTCGCCGGCGGGCTTGACCTTGGTGGCGTCAGCGAGTCGCAGATTGGCGGTGGCGAACGATTCGAGATCGGTGGCCAGCGGTACAGCCGTTCGCTGCTCAACTACCTGCGGGCGCTCACCCTGCTGAAGCGACAGGCGGCGACCGACGACGTCGAGAGCGCGCTCGAGATCGGCGGCGCGCGGGTCGCGCTGCTGCACAGCCACGACGCGCGGCGGTTCCGGGCGGCCAAGACGGGCGGCGAGTACGACCTCGTCTGCTACGGCCACACGCACGTTGCGAAGATCGAACGGGTCGGCGAGACCGTGG
>JBCBSO010000427.1:0-4074 GCA_039819205.1 Actinomycetota bacterium | reverse complement strand
GCTCGAATTCCGCCACCCCGACGACTACCCGAACCATCGCCAGTACGACACCGACCAACCACACCACCACAACTAACCGCCACGAGTGCGGGGTGCGGCTGCGGTGCTACTCGTTGGGCAACGGTTGGACGGCGCGCAGGCCGGCCCAGGCCAGCGATGAAATCGCCGCTGCGATCTCTTCGGGGTCGAACTCGCCGCCGCGCTGCACCAGCTGACGACTGGCGCCCTCGGCCATGCCGACCAGGGCGTGCGCCAGGGTCATCCGATGTGCGGCGTCGATCTCCACGTCGATCAATGGCGCCACTGCGTCGGCCGCTTGCGCAGTGATCTCCCGGATGGCCGACGCAAAGTCCTCATCGCGTCGTGGGCCCGATCCGAAGAGAAATCGGAACGCGTCGCCGTCCTCGGCTACCCACCGGAAGTAGGCGCCGAAGCCGCGCTCGGTTCGTTCCTTGCCGTCGGTCGTGTCGCTCGTCGCTTTGCCGATCGTGGTCAGCATTCGATTACCGGCTTCGTCGATCAGCGCGCGGTAGAGATCGTGTTTTGAGTCGAAGTGTTGGTAGAGCACCGGCTTGGTGACACCAACGGCCTCGGCCACGTCGTTCATCGACGCGCCGTAGAACCCTGCGGTGGCGAATACACCGAGAGCGACATCGAGGATTTGCTCGCGGCGAGCGGTGGCGGGAAGACGAGACATGAGCGACCAGATGGTACCGGCGGGTAACTCTGCCGCGAACGCGGTGCGTGATGTGAAAGTGGCTACAGGGTGAAACCGGCTACAGCCCGCGCTCGACGTCGTCGCGTTCGGCGGCCTTGACCGCGTAGCCGATGACGATCGACGGTGCGAGCAGCACGCAGCCGATGACGAACGTCACGGTCACCACGGTCGCCAGCGTTGCCGAGAAGCCGATCACGAAGGCGATCACGAACACCGCAATTGCGAGCGCCACGAACAAGTAGCCCACGCGATTGGCTAGAAGGGTCCACTTGGCCACCTGCGCCCGCCGGGCACGGACCGGATCGCTGTCGGGATCGGGACGGGGGACCGCGGTCGGCATAGGGTCGAGTCATGCTACGGCGCGCTCCTGTATCCGGTACGGCTGTGTCTGGTACCAACCGCATCGCGGGGGACCGACGATGACCGTGCGCGTGCACCGCGACGGCGCCGTGGTGATCGCCACGCTCGATCGCCCCGAGCGACGCAACGCGGTCGATGCCGCCACGCTGCGCGGCCTGCTCGAGGTGCAGGCGGACATCGCCCGCCTGGCCGATGAGCATCCCGACCGCGCCGTTCGGGCCCTCGTGATCACCGGAACCCCGCCTGCGTTCAGCGCCGGTGCCGACCTCACCGGGGTCGAGCTCGGTGAATACACCGACGACCTGGGACGCGTGTTGCGCGGGTTCGGCGAGCTGTCGATCCCGGTGATCGCGGCGATCGATGGCCCAGCGCTCGGCGCTGGCGCGCAGCTGGTCGTCGCCGCGGACTTGCGGGTGGCCACCGCCGACAGCGTGATCGGCGTACCGGCGGCGCGCCTGGGACTGGTCGTCGACCATTGGACGGTGCGCCGGGTCGCACAGGAGTTCACGCCGCCTGTGGCGCGGGCGATGCTCGTCGCGGCCGAGACCTACACCGGTGAAGATCTCCACCGCATCGGCGCCATACATCGGCTCGGCAACCTCGACGTCGCAGTCGATTGGGCCCGCGAACTCGCGCATCTCGCGCCGCTGACGATGGCCGGCCACAAGCTGGCGCTCGAACGGTTCGAAGCCGAACCCGACGCCGACGAGCTCGTCGAGGCAGCACGCCATCGAGCGTGGTCCAGCGCCGACGCAGCGGAGGGCCGCGCGGCGTTCGCCGAGAAGCGTCGCCCGACCTTCACCGGCGATTGACCGGCGGCCAACCGGCGACGGGGGTCAGAGCGCTGGCGGGAGCAGCCGATTGACGTTCTGGAAGAAGAAGTACAGCGCCACTGCAAACGGCAGGATGCCGACGAGGGCGCCGACCCAGTCGCGGCGCAGCGTGCGACTGAGCAGGTAGGCCAGCGCGGCGATCGCACTGACCACGAGACCCCACAGGGCGACCTGGGAGTTCGCTCCCGGGTCGGAGAACCAGCCAGCGGCGAAGGCGTCGGCGATCTCGGCATTGACCTCGTCGTCGCCAGGCGCGGGGGTGGGCGAGGCGGTGTCGTTATCGAACGATCCGGTCACGGTGGACTCGCCGTCCTCGGTGACGACGTTGTCGCCGGACTGGCTCGTGTTGTCACCGGCAGCACCGTCGCTCGACGGGACGGACGCGCCGGGCGTCGTATCGAGCGGGGCGTCGCCGGCGACGGCATCGTCGGCGATTTGCTCGTCGCCGGCTGGCAGGTCGGGGTCGCCCGGCAACTCGGCCGGCGGTTGCTCCACGATCGGCCGCCCGTAGTTGACAATCGGCTCGCCGACGTCGTTCGAGCGCAGCGGGTCGAGTTCGGCGGAGACCACGATCCGTTCCCGGGTGGTCCACTTGGGATGGCACGACACCAGCGTGAGCGTGGCCTGGCCCGGGTCTGACGTGGCGATCACCTGATAGTCGCTCGGCGAAACGATCTGGGTGTTGACCACGTTGTAAACGAACGTTCCGTTCGGCGTGGTCATGACGATGTCGTCGCCGGGGTTCAGCTTGTCGACGTTGTGGAACGGCTGGCCGTACGTGGTGCGGTGTCCGGCGACCGCCACGTTGCCGAGCTGTCCCGGTAGCGGTGTCTCAGGGAAGTGCCCCGGGCCGCGTTTCAAGTCGCCGCGGGTGACGCCGGCCACGACGATGTCGTTGACCCCGATCGCCGGCACCTCGATGCGGGCGACTGCGTCACCCTCCTCGATCGGCGGGATCACCTGCTGATCGATCGGCACCGCTGCCGGCGCGACGGCCGTGGTGTCGCCGACTTCGGACTGTTCGGTGTCGGCATTGGCGGAGTCGACGGGTTCGTCGGTCGGCGCGGTCTCCCCACCTGGGTCGGTGGCGTCGGCCGTGCCGTCGTCGACCACCGTCGATCCGTCGCCGCTGGGTTCCGTCGACACAACCGGCTCCGACGTTGGGTCGCCATCGGTCGAGTCGATCACAGCGGGCGGCTCGGGTGCCGACGCCAACAGCTCCTCGAACTCGCTCTCGAGGGCGCGTTGGGCGCGAGCGGTTTCGATGCCCGTACCCCACAGTTGGTACGCCACGAAGCCGAACATCAATAGTCCGACGGCGATGAGCACCTTGCCGAGGCCACCTACCCACCAGCGCCAGTCCATCGGCGGTCGCGGGCGGTCCCACTTGGTGACCTTGGCGGCCTTCTTCGCCGCGCGCCGATCGCGCCAGCCGCTCGGCTCAGGGCTAGGTGCCTCAGTAGGTGTCGGCGGCACCGGCGGTGGTGCAGGTGCGGCGCCGGGGCGCGGAGGCGTAGTGGTCGCCGACATGTTCGTCGGTGGCCCCGCCTCACTCACAACACCACGCTAACGCTCCATCGCCGCACGTGGAGCGCAGTCTCCGCCGCTTGACGGTTTCTTCGCGATTGTTTCGCCGCCACGAACAGCGGCGACAATCTGATCAGCAGATGCACTCCGAACCTCCGCCCCCGGTGGTGCGGCTGGACGACGCGGTTGCCGTGCTCGGCGGGTTTCCCGCCCTCGCCGGCGCGTCGATCGAGGTCGATCACGGCGAGATCCTCCTGTTGCGCGGGCCGAACGGCGCCGGAAAGACGACCTTGCTGCGCTTGTGTGCCGGCCTCGTACCGTTGGCGCGTGGCGACGGCGAGGTCCTCGGCCACGATCTCTCGGCCGAACGTGAGCTCGTGCGCCAACGAGTCGGCCTGCTGGGACACCACAACGGTCTCTACCTAGATCTGTCGGTGGCGGAGAACGTGCGCTTCTGGGGCGCAACTGTTGGCGCCGACCAGGCTGAAATTGGCGCGGCGATCGAGCGAATGGGGGTCGGCGGCCGTCTGGTCGACGTACCGGTGCGCCGTCTGTCAGCCGGCCAACGCCGGCGCACCGCGTTGGCCTGCCTCGTCGCCCGTCGCGCCGAGTTGTGGCTCCTCGACGAGCCGCATG
>JBCBSO010000426.1:0-4096 GCA_039819205.1 Actinomycetota bacterium | reverse complement strand
TGACTCGGTCGGTGCAGGCGCTGCTCGACGAGACACGAACCGAACCCGTCGACGCCACGACCGCCGCAGCGACGAGCGCCACTGCCACCAACAACATCGCCAGAGAAGACCCGACGATCCTCCCGCCGCGGCCCTCCCACGCAGCACTTCGCGAGCGCCTCACCAAGCTCATGCAACGACTCTCCCACTCACCTCCCCGCCGTGGAGTGAGTAGCCACTACTCACTCCGCTGCGTCCTCGCCGCAGCCACACCGCGCAGACAACGAGTCCGCAGTCCTGGACGGACTCGGACGCCATCAACCATGCAGCGCACGGCCTGCCACGCAAGCCCGTCGGGCCGGCCACCAGCCGCCCGAAAACGCGACTCATCGCGCGCCGGATACTCGACCCAGAACGACACGTCGGGTGTCCAGGCGGACGGTCGATAGTGCGCGCAGCGCGTGCCGAAGTGGGCGAGGTCAGCTCGTCATTGAGATCTTGAGCTGGGTGAGCCGTTCGAGAGACAGGCCGCTGATCATGAGCCGTTCCTTTTGACTCCCGAGCAGCAGCTGCGTCCAGTTGACGATGCCGCCATCGGCGACTTCGATGGTCTCGGTGTCGTGGATGACGCTGAGCTTGAAGCACACCGACTCGTAGTAGACAGTCCCCGCTGACCGCTCAGGCCACAACTCCACCGCCACGTCACCGCGCAACGTCTCGGCACAGGAGTCAATCACGGCGCTGCTGTTGCCGTCGAAGTCGGTGAATTGGACCAACAGTTCGTGACTCTCAGCAGACCGACACACCTCGGCCAAGGCCCGCACATGAGTCAGCAATGTGTTTGTCTCAAAGCGTCGACTTCCGACATCGCGACCCGCAGTCACAAGACCAAGCAGCGCGAAGTGGGCAAAGGACCGAGGACCGTCGAACTGTTGTGCGCGAACGATCCGCTCGATTGCGGCGAGCTGCACGATCTCCGCCGACTTCGGATCTGTACGCAACAGCGACCGACGTCGAACAGCTGCCTCCAACGCCAACGAGTTGGTCGGGTCCGCAGCGACCTCGGTCGATCGGATCGTCGACACGACGCGATTCTGCGAGATCCCGCCGATCACAGAGTGCGTGCCGAGCGGCACGAGCGGTGACGTCTCGACCAACTCAAAGCCGGGTTCCAGTGCGTCGGCCGCGTGCAAGCTCACTGACAACAGCGTGCGTGGATCGACTTGAGCGGGACGTGTGAAGCGGTCCGATTCGTACTGGCGAGAGATGTCACTGGCCGAGCGGCTCGCTACGCGGCGATTCATGACCTCCAGCAGCAACGACGTCAGATCTGAACCCGAAAGGCCCTCCCCAAGTAGCTCGGCCGTTTCGGCGCCGACGGCGTCAGCGACGATCCGGCGAACCGCGGGGTTCCCCGAACCAGTGCCCTCACGATCGGCCATGCGTGGACCCTACGACTGCATGCCAGCTCGGCAGTGACGAGTTCGGGAGAGCGTGCAATGGACATGTCGAAACACGACCGCGGCACACACTCGCCGCGCGGCCGCCCGATAACGACACGCCAATCACCGCCGACCCACCCGCTCTACATCGGCACCATCGCGCTCGCCGATCAGTTCGGAATTGCGCGTCGAGCCCGCGCCCGTCGATGCGAGCGCTCCACACTGATCGCGCGTGCCGGATACGGAATAGGTGCGAGTGCGTTCGCTATGCCGCCGTCCGAGAACGCAGGAACGTAGGGCGCTTGATCGTGGGAGCGCTGCTTGCCACTCGCCGGTTGGCTCCAAAGTGTCACACGCGGCGGCGATGCCGCGGCCACACGCACACTCCAACCAGCGGATCGAACCGTCGGGGTGATTGACGTCGGTGCGGACCTGCGCCACCGTCTTGTCGCCTCGGTTGACAGCGACGCAGACACGCACCTCGCAACGCTGACCACGTCAGTTCAAGCCTTGCACAGGACGCACGATCTGCAACGCCTGATCGTGCCTCGTGTGCTGCGGGCCTGTGAGTAGTACGTACTCAGGAGTCGAGCAACCGGCCTATGAGACACTCCGCCGCATGGGCAACACCATCGAGATTCGCATCCGAACTGTGATCTGGACCGTCACCGTGGCGGTCTTGTCCGTCGCCGCGACGTTGATCGTCACCTCGGCATGGTCCGCTGACGCCGCACCAGGCGACACCGACGCCACCTATGTCCCAACACCAGGGTGCCGGGCGTTCGACCTCCGCCCGGCACCAAATCAAGTCGGACCACGCGAAACACCACTGGGAGCTGGTGAGGTGTACACCCAGCAGATCACCGGCGATGTCGGTGAATGCACCGGTCCACTGGCGATTCCGACTGAGGCGGTGGCGGTGGCGATGAACGTCACCGCCGTGAACCCGACCGCCCAAACCAACCTGCGGCTGTTCCCTGCCGATCTGGCCGAGGTGCCGTTGTTGTCGAATCTCAACGTGTCAGCCGGTCAAGCGCCGTTCCCGAACAAGGTCGATGTGACGTTGTCACCGGGTGGGGCGATCAAGATCTACAACTTCAAAGGCAACGTGTCACTTCTCGGCGACATCGTCGGCTACTACACCACATCGTCACTCACCGAGGTCGCCACACGCCTCGCCGCTCTCGAAGCCAACGACGACATCCAAGACGGTGCCATCGCCGCCAACACCGCACGCGTGGCAGCCGTCGACGCGGCACAACCGTTCACAACCGTCAGCGAACCCATCAGCAGCGTAATCGTGGGCGAGTTTGCGACGGAGATCCGCAGAGTGACCGTGACCGCACCCGTTGCCGGCCAGGTCGCGACGATCGCCACCGGCTACATGGAAGAACTCACGGACGGCGAATACATTCAATGCGGCGTCGTGGACTCGACCATCAGTGCCGGGTCGCTGGGCAATCGAATGCTCTGGGAGTCACCGACCGGCGGCGACTCCTCGCCCCTGTCGGCGTCGCAAGTGTTCGACATCGCGGCCGGCGAGACCGCCACCTACTACCTCAACTGCTTCAACGCCAGTTCCGACAGCGCCGTCCTTTCGCCTCGACTGACGGCAATCTTCACACCAGCCCCAAACACTCGTACCCTCTGAGCAGCTTCGTGAGCAGAAGCGGGCATCACCGATACCGCGCAGCTCGCCGCGCCAACCTTGTCCGGTCCAGACTGCTGGCGGCCACAGACAGCCCGATATCGCCTCCATAACGCCGGCCGACAACCCACGCGACATCGGCACCTCGCGCTCGGTCGTCACTGCTCGGAAGTGTGTGCCAGCTGCCGCTTCGCGGACGGGCCGTTCGGCTCTGTTTGCACCATCTACCGTGAGCAATGCTGGTCGTGGACCACTCGTTGAGTCGGCGAGGAGATCATGTGAGTTCGCAACGTCCGCTCACCAGCAAGGCTGCGATTGGTGTGCTCGGATTCGTTGGGGCGACCGCTGTTGCTGGCGGGTTCGAGATGCTTGCATTTCCCGACGGCAACGTGTTCGTCAAGCACGAATGGTTGGGCGACCTCCCGGTCGCTGACTACCGGCTCCCGGGCCTCATCCTCGGCGTCGGTCTCGGCGGCGGCTCCCTGGTCGCCGCGTTCGGGCTGATGCGCCGGCCACGTTGGGGTTGGATCCGCGGCGTGGAACGCATCACGGGACGGCACTGGTCGTGGGCTGCCACCGCCACGATGGGTGCCGCGCTGGGGGGCTGGATCCTGCTCGAGATCGCATTGATCCCAGAGCGGTCCGCGATCGAGGCGCTCTACGGCGTTCTCGCCGCCGGGCTGCTCGCCGTGTGCGCAACGAGGTCGTTCCGCACCTCGCTCGCCATCGCACCGGCGCCGTGAGAGCGGCACTGACATGGTGGTCGGCGGCGACATTCGTTGTGCTGTGGGTTGGGTTCGTCGTCCTGCTGTTCGTGGATCGAGACAGCATCGAGTCTCTCGCCGAGTGGCTCGATGATCGACCGCTTCCGTTGCGGGTCGTGCTCTGGGTACTGCTGCTGCCGATCGCAGTCGGCCTCAAGGCGTGGACATCGTCGTCGAGTGCGTTACGGGTCGGCGCCCTCGTCGGACTCCTGCTGTGGACGTGGGCCGCCGCAACGAGCGTTGTCCGACTCGTCAACGAGTAG
>JBCBSO010000425.1:0-4098 GCA_039819205.1 Actinomycetota bacterium | reverse complement strand
CTTCCACACCGGCCGGCCGAACGCCGAGCACTGCCGCTACGACATGCAACAGGTCGACAGCCTTCCCGACGCCACCGTCGAATCGTTTGCCGGCGTGGCCAACCCGTTCGAACTCGCCCCAGTCGAGAAGGGTGAGCGCGTCGTCGATCTCGGCGCGGGCGCCGGTTTCGACTCACTGCTCGCTGCCGCGGCCACCGGTCCCAGCGGTCAGGTCGTCGGGATCGACATGACGATGCCGATGATCGACAAAGCGCGTGCGGCCGCGCAGGCGGCCGACGCAGACAACGTCGAGTTTCGTCACGGCTACATCGAAGACCTGCCGATCGCCGATGGTTGGGCGGACGTCGTGATCTCCAATGGCGTGATCAACCTGTGCCCTGACAAGGACGCCGTGCTCGCCGAGATCAGGCGCGTGCTGCGGCCCGGCGGACGACTGCAGTTTGCCGACATCGCCAATGGCGCACCGGTGCCCGAAGCGGCGCGACGGACGATCGACCTGTGGACCGGTTGAATTGCCGGTGGCCTGCCGTGTGCAGGCTGGACGCAACTGCTCGAGCGCCACGGCTTCGTCGGCATCGAGATCGGTGACCCCGTCGACACCTTCGGCGGCGCACGCGGCGAGGCGAACGCACGAGCCTTCGAGGTCTACGGCTACTCGTTCCTCGCACGCGCGCCCGCCTCTTGACCAGGGAGCTCGCACCGCGCACTCACACGCTCACGATCCGCACTCACTTCATCCGCACAACAACAACAGCAGACAGAAAGCAGTACACCATGACCACCACCACCGCTCCATCTCCGACCGCCGAGCCCACAACGGCAACCGACCAGAAGGTGCTCGTCGGCCTCACCCACGGCCCCGAAGAACCAGAGAACGTCCTGATCGCCTACTTGATGGGCGTCGAAGCCCTGCGCGCCGGCAAAGAGGCCGCCATCTGGCTCACCAAAGACGCCGTTCGCGTCGGGCTTGCTGGCGCTGTCGATGACATCGTGGTCGACGGCGCCCCGTCGATTTCGGCCCTCCACGACGAGTTCGTCGCCGCTGGCGGACGCTTCTTCGCCTGTCCCGTCTGCGTCAACCTGCGCGGCCTCGCCGAGCGCGACTGGTCGCCCGGCGTCGCTGTCGCCGGGGCACCCGCCGTGTACGAGTTCACCGACGGCGGCGCCTTGATCTTCAACTACTGACGACGGTCCACCGACACAGCCGATCCCCAGTCGGCGCCGCCTCGGCAGCAGTGCCAAGATGGCGCCGGTGGGGACGATCGTCGGACGCGACCACGACCTCGACGCGATCAACGCGCACCTCGCGAGCGCGCGACTGGTGTCGGTTGTCGGCCCCGGAGGCGTCGGCAAGACCACCGTTGCCGAGCAACTGTGCGACGGACTGTCCGGTCCCACCGACTGGATCGACCTCGCAGCCGTGCGACACGCAGGTGATGAGGTGTACCGCGCCGTGTTGCGCATGCTCGATGCCCCATCGATCGAAGCGTGGGCGCTCGTGCATGCCGACGACCACCCCCTCGTCGTGGTCGATAACTGCGAGCACGTGCTGGACGCCGCCCGTGAGACCGTGAGTGACCTGCTCGCCACCCACCCGACGGTTCGCGTGCTGGCAACATCGCGTGCCGAACTCGGTGTGCCCGGCGAGATTCGCTACCGGCTCGCTCCGCTCCCGACGTCATCGCCCGACGATGGGCCGTCGGCAGCCGCTCGGCTGTTCGTGCAGGCCAGCCGGGAGCGGGGCGCGGGCTGGCCTGAGGTTCCTGCAAACCTCATCGCGATCGAGGACATCGTGGACCGTCTCGATGGCCTACCGCTGGCGATCGAGTTGGCAGCCGCTCGATCGTCGGCAATCGCGCCCGCGGAGTTCGCGGCGATGCTCGGGCCCACGCTCGATGTGCTGCACGACGACCTCCAGCCCGTCGATCACCAGCGCAGTCTGCGGAAGGTGATTGCGGACAGCTTCGAGCGGATCGACCACGCTGCGCAACACTTCCTGGCCACTCTCGCGCCGTTGACCGCGCCGTTCGATCTCGAGCTTGCAGCGACGATCGCAGAGACGGACCGCATCCTCGCCCTAGAGCAGATCGACCTCCTCGTGCGCGAGTCGTTGGTGGTCGCACTACATGACGACGATGGTGGGACACGCTTCCGCCTTCTCGAACCGGTTCGCGAGTTTGCCCTCGAATACCTCAACGAGGCGGGTCTGACGACGGCGGTCATCGACCGATACATCGGGGCGACCGCGGCGATCGCCGACGGCATCGTGGCCCGCGCCGCCGCCGACAACAACCTGAACGTTGCCTCGACCGTGCTGCGCCACGCGACACACCTGGTGAGTGCGCTCGAACTCACCCTCGAGACCGACGACACGCCGGATCGTGCGTACCGCCTCGTGCTGCCGTTGTTCGCTCCGTCCAGCGCGCCGCGCCCCGTGGCGGCAGCACTTGGCAGCCGTGTCGTCGAACGATGGGGCGGCGCCGAGGCACCCCTGCGCGCCGAGGCACTCGCAGTGATTGCACTCTGTGCCCTTAACGTCGACCAGCGCGACCTGGCGCGCACGCTGGCCACTTCGGCCTACGGCGACCCGAACGCCACACCGCTCGGGCGGCTCCTCGCCGCACGTACGCTCGGCGCGCTGGCCGCGTTTACCGACGACTACGCCACCGCCGGCCAGCGATACGCAGAAGCGATCGCCGAGTCGGTCGCCATCGGCGGTCCGTTCGAGATCGAGATCCGCGCGACGCTCCTCGGACTCGACGTCTCCCTCGACGCGGTCGCCGAGCTGAACGTACTGGCAGAGCGAGCCGCAGCGGGCGGCGACGACATCAGCCTTGGCTGGGTGCTCGCGGCCTTGAGCCACATCTATTTGTTCAACGATCGGATCGACGATGCGGCTCGAAGCGTTGAACGGAACGAACTCGTCAGCGAGCGATCGCCGCTCCCATGGTCGCGGTCTGCAGCGGCGCGTGCTCGGGCGATCCTCGAATCGCACCGGGCCCCGTGGCCGGTCGCCGCCTCGGCGTGGCGGCGATCGCTCGATTTGCTGGTCGGTTGGGGCGACATCGAGGGAGTGGCCGTCACCATTCGAACGGCCGCGGCAGCCGCCGAACGTGGCGGTGAGCACGGTGCCGCCGACCAACTGTGGCTGGCACGCCCCATCGGGAGAGCCAACACACTCTTTCCATTACCGTTCATGGAGGATGAGCGGGCGGTCGCCGCGCGCTGCGGGCCGCCACCAGCCGTCGGAATCGCCGAGGCCGTCGAGCGCGCCCGGGCCGTGCTCGGCGACAGCGCGGCGCCGAGCGTCGAATCCGAAAACACGTCGCGCTTCGCGCCCGATCTCGAGATCGACATGTCGCGCCGCCAGCTGCGACGAGCCGGCGCCGTCGAGCACGTCGAACCACAGGTGTTTGACGTTCTGGCCTACCTCGCGGCGAACGCCGGTCGCATGGTGTCGCGCGAAGAGTTGATGGACGAGGTGTGGGGCACACGTTTCGTCACCGCGGCGGCGGTGAGTTCGCGTATCCGGTCGGCACGTGCGGCAGCGGGCGACGACGGCAAACGTCAAGCGGTGATCCGCACCGTGCATGGGCGCGGCTTCGAGTTCGTGGCCGAACCCGTGCGCGACTAACCGACCGTTGCGGTGGCGCGTTCGGCGCCGCGGGCGATCTCCTTGTGCAGGTCGGCGACGTATTTGGTGAAGTCGACCTGCATACGATGCCGCGGGCTGTCGTAGAAGTTGCCGAGGTACTCCCGCTCGTCGGCGGCGATCGTCTCCTCCATCTCGGAGTGCGCCGGAAACGTGTACCGGCCTTGCACGGCGGCGGCGACCAGCTTGGCCTGTTGCTCGGCGAAGTTGACCAGCGTCGGCAGGGGCTGGGCCAGTCCGAGGAAGAACAACGTCTCACGGCCCGGCTTCACCATTCGCTTGTACAGCGGGAAGGTGTTGTCGTCGGCGGGAGTGAGGTCGACCTGCGGCAGGAACGGGAAGGTGACGTTGTATCCGGTTGCCCAGATGATCGCGTCGAACTGCTCACGCGCGCCATCGGCGAACACCACGCCGTCGCCATCGAGCCGATCGATCGCGCCCTTCGG
>JBCBSO010000424.1:0-4107 GCA_039819205.1 Actinomycetota bacterium | reverse complement strand
CTCCTCGACGGCGGCCGCGTCGCCCAGATCGGGGTGCGCGCCACTGGCTATGCCGCCGAGGAGGCCCTCTTCGACCGCACGTCGAAAGGGCGTGCCGTGGGTGATTCGTTCGCCGAACATCGCGTTGTTGATGTCGGTGTGGGCGTCGATGTGCACCAGCCCCAGCGGCCCGTGCCTCCGGGCGAGGGCGCGCAGAATCGGGAGCACAATCGTGTGATCGCCCCCGAGCGACACCGGACGCACGTCGGCTGCCGTGAGATCGTCGTAGTACGCCTCGATGCGCGCCACCGAGTCGGCGAGGTTGAACGCGTTCGTGGCGACGTCGCCGACGTCATCGATCCGCCAAAGATCGAACGGTGCGGCCCGCGTGGCCATGTTGTGCGGCCGAATCAGTACCGACTCGGCACGGATCGCCCGCGGTCCGAAGCGGGCCCCGGGCCGGTTCGACGTGCCGAGGTCGAAGGGCACACCGACGACCGCCACGTCGAGGTCGGCCAACTGACTCGTGCCGGGCAGCCGCATGTAGGTGGCGATCCCGCCGAAGCGGGGCATCTCGTTGCCGCCGAGCGGCTGCGGGTGAGGCTCCACGCGGGCCACCCTACGAGGCCGCTACGAGCTGGTGAACACGATGTGCGCGGCCTCGGTCGGCTGACCGCTCCCATCGAGGAGCGCCTCGCCGTCGGGGAGCCACAACGGGTCGGCGAACCACGCCGTGAACCGACTCGGAGCGTCGTCAACCGCCTCGTCGATCAATGTGCGCAACGCGCGCGCGGTGTCGGCGAGCGGTGCTCCGAGTTCGGCGCGGGCGATCGCCACGGGCAGGTCCGTCTCCTCGGCGATGGACTGCAGCAGCTCGTGTTCCCGCCCCTCGGTGCCCCAGGCGCCGCTGATGGCGAACGCGTCCGCCTCGGGTCGTACCGGCTCGGCCAGCACGTCGAGCGAGCCCGGATTGTGGCGGGCGACGTCGATCGCATACGCCGCCGGTGCCGTTGCCCCGCGCAGGATGCCGACCGTGTCGCGCCACGCCTGGGCGCCGGTGTCCGGGACCACGTCGAACGGGATCCACCCAGCCATTCGGTCGCCCCATCGCTCGGCGACAACTTCGAACCAGCGTGGCCAGAACCTGGTCAGTGCCACTTCGTCGGCGAGGCCGCCGTCGTTGTCGAACCACTGCGGCACCGCGCTGTCGAGTGCCGTGCACCACACATCGACGCCGGCAGCGTGGAGCAGGTCGAGCACCTGGTCGTATCGCTCGGCCCACTCGGTGTCGAGTCGAGTGGGATGGGGCTGAACCCGGGTCCAGTCGACGGTCAGCCGGGCAGTACCGACGCCGAGGGCGACGAGGGTGTCGACGATGTGCTCGATGTCGAATGGCGGACCGTCGGTGGTCTCGACGTTGCTCTGGGCGGCGCTGCCAAACGTCGATTCGACCGTGAGCGCAACACCGGGCGCACTCACCGGCGCGGCGTCAGATGACACGTCAGATGAACGGGGTACGCGTCCACAATTCGCCGGCGTCGACGCTCACCGGCTCGGGCACACCGCCGAGCTCGATCACGTCGATCGGCCCGGGGAATCCGCGCAGCGCAACCTCGCCGTGTGGTGAGGCCGTGGCGCCGTCTGGCAGGCGCCCGAGATGCATTGTCGGCATCAGCAATTCGACGCCGGTGGCGTGGTCGCACAGTCGAGCAGCCATATTCACCGCCGAGCCGATGTAGTCGTCGCCCTCGAACAGCAGCGCATGGCCGGTGGCCAGGCCAGCACGCACGGTGAGCGGCGAGCACACATCGCGCGCCCGTTCCGACAGCTCGAGTACGAAGGCGATGGCGTCGCGCTGTTGCACGGCGACGATCATGCAGCCGTCACCGAGCCATTTGGCGATGCGCACGCCGCGATCGGACGCCACCGAGCGCACGATCGAGCGGAATGTGGAGAGCAACCGACCGGCGGCATCGTCGCCGAAGGCGGCGGTGTAGTTGGTGAATCCGGACAGGTCAACGAACACGAACGTGCGGGGGACACGCATACCGGCAGGCTACGGCCTGCGTGGGAGCGTGCGGAGGATGTCGGAGTAGTTTTGACGCAAAGGAAATGTGACGTTAAGGAGATGTGATCTATGGCGAAGCGTTTCACCTACTCGCGTTGGGACGGCACGCAGACGGGATTCGAGTTCGACGCCGACGCTGCGTTCGACGAGCTCACCGACGAACTGCTGTATCACGGCGACGTCAACGCCGCGTTGCGGCGGATGATGCAAGACGGCCTGAACGACCGCTCGGGTGAGCGCATGCAGGGGTTGCGTGAGCTGCTCGAGCAGTTGCGCGAGGAACGCCAGTCGCGACTCGACCGGTCTGATCTGGGAGGTGTGTACGACGAGATCAACGCCGAGCTCGACGACATCGTCGACGAGGAACGTCACGCCATCGAGAATGCCGTACGCGATGCGCAGCGTTCCGGCGATGAGCGTCGCATGGCCAACACCGAGACGACGGCGATGGATCGCAACATGGCCCTCGACATGCTCCCCGACGACCTCGCCGGCAAGGTGCGCGAGCTCGACGCGTACAACTTCGAGTCCGACGAGGCACAACGCCGGTTCGAGAACCTGATGGAACGGCTGCGCGAGCAGCTGATGCAACAGATGGTCGATCAGATGTCCGGGGCGATGCAGAACATGACCCCTGACGACATGGCCCGCATGAAAGACATGATGGCTGCGCTCAACGAGATGCTCGAGCGCCATCAACGCGGTGAGGACCCGAAGTTCGAAGAGTTCATGGAGCAGTACGGCGACTTCTTCCCCGAGAACCCCGAGACCGTCGAAGAGCTGCTCGAACAGATGGCGCAGCGGATGGCCGCGATGCAGGCGATGCTCAACTCGATGACGCCCGAACAGCGGGCGCAGCTGCAACAGCTGAGCGACCAGCTGCTCGAGGACATGGACCTGCAGTGGCAGATGCAGCAGCTGTCGGGGAACCTGCAGCAGATGTTCCCGCAGCTCAACTGGCAGCAGAGCTACGACTTCGAGGGACAGGACCCGATGGGGTTCGGCGAAGCGATGCAGGCGATGCAAGAGCTCGGTGAGCTCGATCAGCTCGAAAACTTGCTGCGCAACGCGTCCAGCCCGGGCGCACTCGCCGAGGCCGACATGGACCGTGTGCGCGATCTGCTCGGCGACGATGCCGCACAATCGCTCGAACGACTGGCCGAGCTCACCAAGATGCTCGAAGAGGCCGGGCTGATCGAACAGAAAGAGGGTCGCCTCGAACTGACTCCTCGCGGGCTGCGCAAGATCGGTTCGAATGCGTTGCGCGAGCTCTTCGCCAAGCTGACCAAGGACACCATCGGCCAGCACGACACCAACAAGCTCGGGCATGGGCACGAGCGCACCTACGACACCAAGGCCTACGAGTACGGCGATCCGTTCGAGCTCGATCTCAACCGAACCATTCGCAATGCTCTGCGCCGGCGCAGTGGCGAAGGGGCGAGCGGTACGCCGGTTCGACTGTCACCCGACGACTTCGAGATCGACCGCACCGAGCACCTCACGCGCTCGTCCACCGTGCTGATGCTCGACCTGTCATTGTCGATGCCGATGCGCGACAACTTCTTGCCGGCCAAGAAGGTGGCGATGGCGCTGCATCACCTCATCGCCTCGCAGTTTCCGCGTGACTATCTCGGTCTCGTCGGCTTCTCCGAGACGGCGCGAATTCTCACCGCCGAGCAGCTACCGGAGGTGTCGTGGGACTTCGTGTACGGCACGAACATGCACCACGGCTTCACGCTCGCCCGATCACTGCTGGCCAAGCAGACCGGCACAAAGCAGATCATCATGATCACCGACGGCGAGCCGACTGCACACATCACCGCCGACGGGCAGCCGTTCTTCAGTTATCCACCGGTGCGCGAAACGGTGGAAGCGACGTTGCGCGAGGTGGTGCGTTGCACCAAAGAGCAGATTCGAATCAACACCTTCGGTCTCGGCGCTGACGGGTCGTTGCGGGCCTTCATCGAGCAGATGACCCAGATCAATCGCGGTCGGGCGTTCTTCACCACGCCGGAGAATCTCGGCGACTACGTGCTGGTGGACTTCATCGAAGGCAAGCG
>JBCBSO010000423.1:0-4111 GCA_039819205.1 Actinomycetota bacterium | reverse complement strand
TGGGCGATCGCCGAAGGGGACCTGGCGTTGACCTACACGCGCTACCGCAGCGAAGCCATGGGCACACCTCCGCTCGTTGGAGTCGACATCTGGCGTTTCGATCAACGCGGCAAAGTCACGGAGCATTGGGACGTGCTGCAAGCCGATTTCACCAGCCCGGACGACCTCACCTTCCCAGGCTGAGCCGGCACCGTAGAGTTCGATCACCGTGCCCTCCGACACCGCTGACCGTCTCACGCAGGCCGCGTTGCTGGCCGTGCGCGAGCACGGCTACTCAGGCATGAGCATGCAAGACCTGCTGCGCGAGACCGGCGTGTCGTCGAGCTCGATGTACCACTTCTTTCCTGGCGGCAAAGAAGAGTTGGTGGCATCGGCGGTACGCGCGGATGGACTCGCTGCCGCCGATGCCATTGCCGCCGTGCTGGCCGAGCACGACCTCGTCGACGGGATCACGCGGATCTTCGATGCTGCGGCCAGCGAGATGGAGGGTCACGACTACTCGCTCGGCTGCCCGATCGGCGTGCCCGCCACCGAGATACCGGCGGACTCGGAGGCGATACGCGACGCGGTCGCCGAGGTCTTCACGGCGTGGGCCGAGGCATACGCCACTGCGCTGCGCCGCAGCGGCATCGACAACGAGCGCGCCGAGATGCTCGGTCGGTTCATCGTCGCGTCGTACGAAGGGTCGGTCACGCTGGCTCGAGCAACCCGCTCGACAGCGCCGTACCGAGACGCTTCCGCGATCGTCACCGCTCAGCTCCCCCGCTAACGATTCGAGTCGCCGCAACCGACTCAACGTCACCAACCGGTGGGCCCATCCGTATCATCGGTCCCGACGTCGGTGTGGCAGTTGCGCTGTGGCTCGCCCAAACGAGGCCGATCGGCACGACGCCGCGTTCGCCTTCCTCGATTCGTACGCCGACGAGCGGTGGCTGTCGCGGGTGCGTTCGTTCCTCGCTCGCCACTCTCCCGCTACACCCGAGCGGCGGGCCACAGACGAAGGAAGTTCTCGCTGAAGAACCTCGTTTGCGCGTTTTCGTCGAGCGACGCTACGGCCCGCTCGAACTTCCCAATCGGATCGCGCCCGCCTTCGATGTGTGGATAGTCGCTCGAGAACAGATACAGCTCGTCGTTCGAGTCCTGGACCAGCCGAGCCACGTCTTCGCTGGGCAACGGGGTGAACGCCATCTGGGCGGTGATCTGTTCGGACGGGCGCCGGTCGAACTTCACCGACGAATCCACCCGCGAGTAGATGCCGGTGATCATGTCAAGCCGGCGCAACATCTCCGGCACCCATCCGGCGCCGAGCTCCACCGCGGCGCCACGCAGATTCGGATGGCGTTCGAACACACCATCGGCAACCAGCATGCTGACGAATGCTTCGGGTGGGTGATGCAGGAGGAGCGCATCTTTGGTCCGCACGTTCTCGCCGCCGCCGAAGAAGTCCTTCGTCGCCCCGCGCCCGTTGTTGCTCCACGCCTTGGCCTGATGCAACGGCGACCCGCCGACGTGGATCACGAACGGCACCCCGGCGTCGGCGAGCCGCGCCCAGAACGGCTCGAGATCGACGTGGCCAGGCGAATGCCCGATCGGCGCGCGGTGCGGTACCCAGATCGCCTGCAAGCCGAGATCGAGCGCCGCATCGAGTTCGACCAGCGCTGCTTCAGGATCGTCGAGGGCGCACACGCCAACGCCGATCAGCCGGTCGTCGTCGGCACAGAAGTCGGCCATGTGACGGTTGTGAGCGCGCGCCCCGCCGTAGCGAATGCGCGATGGCACCGACGAGCTCGGGTGGAACGCTGTGACCACACTATGGGTGGCGAACACCAGCTGCTTCTTGAATCCGAGCATGTCGAGCGCAACGGCGCGATCGGCCTTGTCGAATGCACCAAGCGCCTGAATCTCTTTCGACTTGGCGATCAGATCGTCACCGAGCGCAATCTGCGCGGCACGGTGGCCATCGCTGTGCCGGTTGCCCTGCGCCACGATCTCGGCTACCTCGTCGTCGGTCACAATCGACGCTGTGTAATCAACCTCGGGGAGTTCATCGCGTAGATCGGGATCGGCGTAGCGCAACAGGAAGTCCGGCAACTCCATGATGTGGCTGTCGGCATCGTAGTACGGGCGGGTGGCGGGTGCGTACGTCATGGAGCGCTCCTTGTGGTGTCGTCTGCTCTGGTGTGGCGTCGTGTCGTGTCACGGTTCGACGTGTTCACGATCGATCGCCTCGGTGGGGTCCGGCGACGCCGCGTTCGATCAGGTCGGCTCGCTGTTCGTCGTCGAGCCCGAGCTCGGTCAAGATCTCTGCGGTGTGCTCGCCGCGACGCGGCGAGTGCCCTGCCGTGCGCACGGGAGTGCGCTCCATCTGCAGCGGCGCGGTGGGCGTGCGATAGCGGCCAAGATCGCGGTGCTCGAGCTCGGCGACGTAGCCGTTGGCAAGCGCTTGCGGGTCGTCGTAGATCTCGTGCGGAAAGTTGACCCGCGCACTCGGCACGCCGTGAGCCGAGAACGTTTCGCGCCACTCTTCGGTGGTTCGTTCGGCGAGGAGTGCTTCGGCTTCAGCGACGAACAGGTCGAGTGCGGCACCCTCGGCGTCGCTCCCCCGCTCGAACATGCCGGTGCGTCGCGGATCGACGAGGCCGGTGGCCTCGCGGAAACGCTCGTTGAGACGTGGCGACAAGCAACCGACCGAGATGAAGCCGTCGGCGGTGCGGTAGTGCCGGAAGTAGACGTTGCCAGCTGGGCGCGCATCGAACTGCTCGCCGTAGGCAGCCTGCTGCGCCGCGAAGTCGCCACCGTCGGCGCGGATCTTCTCGATCGTGTCAGCCACCGCGGCGAAGCGCTCTCGGTCGAGGTCGTCGTAGTGAAACGCGTAGTGCGCAATGAGCGCGAGCGTTGTGTGCAGCAGCGACGTGCGCACCCACTGGCCCTCGCCGGTGATATCCCGATGGCGCAACGCGGCCACCACGCCGAGCGTCGACACGATGCCGGTGACCACGTCGGCCAACGCAGGACGTACGTACTGCGGGTGATCGCCGTGTTGCATCGCGAGGACGCTGGTCATTCCGCCGAGCCCCATCGCCACTACGTCGTACCCGCCTTCGTCGGCATGCGGCCCGTCGACGCCGTAGGGGGTGTTTTGCAAGTAGACGAGATCGCTGCGCACGGTGCGCAACCGTGTGTAGTCGAGACCGTAACGAGGCGCATCGGGCGCCTTCATCGACACGAGCACGACGTCGGCGTTGGTAACAAGCGGATCGACCACGTCTGTGGCGTCCGGGTGGGTGAGGTCGATGCAGATACTGCGTTTGCCGCGGTTGGCGATGGCGAAGTCGCGGCCCTCGCCCGCCACATGTGTGCGGCTGAGCAGGCGGTACGAATCCCCCCGGGGCGGTTCGACCTTGATCACGTCGGCGCCCATGTCGGACAACAACGCGCCGCACGACGGCGTCGCCAATGCCTGAGCGAACTCGACGACGCGGATCCCAGCGAGCGGCCCGGGCGCATCGGTCGTAGTCATCGCTTCCAGCTTGCCCGACCACCGCGCCGTCGTACGCAGCGGCGGTCACGCGTCGTGACCCATCGGCCGAATTGGCGTACTGTTGAGCCAGCGTCGTCAACAACACCTCGCCCCACGAGGTCGACGGCGTGAGGGGTGGGGCCAGCCGCACCCAAACCCGTCCGTTGGCCCCGCCCCGCACCGTTTGGTGCGGCGCTCTCCGGGCGTTGACGACCGTGTGGTGGTCAGCCGGTAAGCAGATCGAGCACCCACACCGTGCCGATGCCGATCACCATCGTGAGTCCCGCCGAGCGCCACCGGTAGGCCACGAGCGCAGCCAGCCCGGCGCCGACCCACCACGACCACCGAACGGCGAACGCGCCGTCGTCGAGCACGAGTCGGTCGGCGACGATGGCCGCGAGCACAGCAGGCGCGATCAGCCGCATCGTGGCGACGGTCGACGGGGATGGTTCACCGAAGCGACCGACTGCGGCGACCGCCGAGACACGAATCAGGTATGTGCCGATGCCGACCAACAGGATCTGCAGACCGACACTCATGCCTGCGCCACCCGACCCGTCCAGCGTGCAACGGCGATGCCGAGCAGCGCGC
>JBCBSO010000422.1:0-4120 GCA_039819205.1 Actinomycetota bacterium | reverse complement strand
CGGCGGGGCGCCGGGTCGTGTTCGTCACGAACAATTCAGCGCCCACGATTGAACGACACGAGGCCGCGTTAGCCGCGATCGGGGTGGATGCCCGCGGCGACGTCGTCTCGTCGTCGATGGCCGCTGCCCGGCTGGTTGAGCCCGGCCAGCGCGTACTGGTGAGTGGCGGTCCCGGCATCGCCGAGGCGGTGGAACGACGCGGCGCGACCGCTGTCCCCAACGATGGCGACGACGACGGGCGGCACTGCGACGCGGTGGTGGTCGGAATCGATCGCGGCTTCGACTACAAGCGTCTCGCATGGTCATCGCGAGTCGTGCGCGACGGAGGGTGCCTGATCGCCACCAACGGCGACGCCACGTATCCCACACCTCGCGGTCCGGAGCCAGGTGGCGGGGCACTCGTTGCGGCGGTCGAACGTGCGTCGGGGGTAGACGCGGTTGTCGCCGGTAAACCGGAGTCGACGATGGCCGAGCTGATCGTCGACGAGTTGCTCGCTCCGGCCGGCGTCGACATCCGTGCGGTCGTGATGGTCGGCGACCGTCCCGAAACCGACGGACTCTTCGCCGCACGATTGGGCTGTCGGTATGCGCAGGTACGGACTGGGGTGCTGCTGCCCGGTCAACGGGTGCCATCGGGGGTGACCGCCGCGTTCGACGTCGCCGACCTCGCGGCGGTGGCCGCCGCACTGGTCTGACCGGCGCCAGTAACCTTTCCGCATGGCCAAGTCCACCCTCCAACGACTGATCGACGCTGGCGTCGAATTCACCAACATGTCCCGCAAGCAGGCGGAGTCGATCGTGAAGCAGATGGTGAAGGCAGGCGACGTTCGCCGCGCCGATGCCGACAAAGCCGTGCAGGAGTTGCTGTCGCGCAGCAGAGAAACCTCCGACCGTTGGACTGAGGGCTTCCAACGCGAGCTCGCCAAACAGGTCAACTGGATGTCGGAGCGGTTCGACGAGCTCGAAGATCGCTTCGAGGATCTCGCCGAGACGTTGACCGCGCGCGTCGAGCAGTCGGCCGACGCCGCGACGGAGAAGAAGGCCGCGGCGAAGAAGACCGCCGCAAAGAAGAAGGCTGCGACGAAGAAGAGCGCGACCAAGAAGAAGAGCGCGAGCAAGAAGAAGGGCGCCAAGAAGACGACTGCGAGCAAGCAGAAGTCCGCCAAGAAGTCGACGGCCACCAAGAAGACCAGCTCGACGACAACCTCAGCCGACGTCGCCGTGGGCACTTCGGGCGTCGCGCCCATCGCGACCAGCCGCGCCGATCGCGACGGCGACTGACCACACCGTCGTGCGTCGCCGGCTCGACGTTGCGCTGGTCGATCGCGGCCTTGCCGACAGCCGGCGGGTGGCGAGTGAGCTGATCGACGAACGCCGTGTATTGGTGAACGGTGCGGTTGCCGACAAGGCTGCGCGCCAAGTTGCGCCCGGTGATGCACTGGTCGTCGACGGTCCGCCGCCGCGCTACGTGGGCCGTGGCGGGTTGAAGCTCGAAGGAGCGCTCGACGCGTTCGATCTCGACGTCGGGGGACGGCGTGCGCTCGACGTCGGGGCGTCGACCGGCGGATTCACCGACTGCCTACTGCAACACGGAGCAGCATCGGTAGTAGCCCTCGACGTCGGCCATGGGCAGCTCCACGAGCGACTGCGGAGCGACTCACGCGTGGTCAATCTCGAGCGCCGCAACATCCGTCACGCCACCGTTGACGACGTCGGTGGACCGGTCGATCTGATCGTGGGTGACCTGTCGTTCATCTCGCTGCGTTTGGTGATCCCCGTGCTGGTGCAACTGTGCCAGCCTGGCGCCGACATGGTGCTGCTTGTGAAACCACAGTTCGAGGCCGGACGAGCCGAGGTCGATCGCGGCCGTGGCGTCGTCACCGATCCGGAGGTGCACACCCGTGTGCGCACTGAGATCACCGGCGCCCTGGATGCCGCAGGATGCCGTGTCGAAGCGTGGGCCGATTCGCCGATCACCGGGGCCGATGGCAATCGTGAGTTCCTCGTCCATGCCCGAGCAATGGAGTTGGCCGGATGATTGCTGTCGCCATCACAGCGCATCACGAACGGGCGACGTCGCGGGCGTGCACCGAGGCTGCGGTCGAGTGGTGCCGATCGGAAGCGGTCGAGTACTGGATGCCGGTCGAGGACGCCGACGCGCTCGGCCTGACCGAGGTCGGGTCTGATCGGCCGTTACACGACGCCGATCTGGTGCTCAGCCTCGGCGGCGATGGCACGATGCTGCGCAGCGTCCGCCTGCTCGATGGCGCCCCGGTGCCGTTGCTCGGGATCAACCTGGGCGCACTCGGCTACCTCACCGAGGTGGAACCCGAGCGCATGGTTGCGGCCCTCGAGGACTTTCGGCGCGGTCCAGAGGCGGGGGAGTGGCGAGTCGACGAGCGGATGATGCTCGACGTCGCAGCGAATGGAACGGTCGTTGGCCGAGCACTCAACGAGGCGGTGGTCGAGCATGGTGAGGCGGGGCACACGGTGCGTTTGCTCGCGCGGATCGACGGTGCACCGTTCACGTACTACGCCGCCGACGGACTGATCGTGGCGACCCCGACGGGTTCGACCGCGTATTCGCTCTCAGCGCGCGGCCCCATCGTGTCGCCGCGGCACCGGGCGATCCTGCTCACGCCGGTGTCACCACACATGCTGTTCGACCGCTCGCTGGTGCTCGACCCGTCCGAGACTGTCGAGGTCGAGGTCACTGGGCATCGAGCCGCCGAGCTGACCCTCGACGGACAACCGATTCTCGAGCTCGGCGACGGCGATGTCATCCGGTGCACACCGTCGGCAGCCACGGCCCGATTCGTCCGCTTCGGTGCCTACCGCTATCACCAGATCCTCAAAGCCAAGTTCGGCCTGACTGACCGCTGACCGATACCGATGTTGACCGAGCTGCATCTTGAAGGTCTCGGTGTGATCGAGCGTCTCGACCTCGTACTGGGCGCCGGGTTGACCGCACTTACTGGAGAAACCGGCGCCGGGAAGACGATGTTGGTCGAGGCGATCGAGCTGCTCGTCGGCGGGCGCGCCGACAGCGCTATGGTGCGCCACGGGGCACACGAGGCGAGAGTCGACGGACGAATCGTCGACGGCGACGGTGCCGAACGAATCCTCAGCCGGGTCGTACCCGCCGACGGACGTTCTCGGGCCTACGTCGACGGTCGGCCGGCAACAGCGGCCGAGCTGGCTGGTCTCGCGGCCGGCGAGATCGACCTGCACGGCCAACATCAGCACCAACGCTTGGTGAATGTCGACAGCCAACGGCTCGCACTGGACCGCTTTGGCGGGATCGATCTGACGCCGCTCCGGGCTGCCCGCGCTCGCTTGACCGAGCTCGACGCCGCGCTCGCTGCGCTGGGTGGCGACGAGCGGGCGAGGGCGCGCGAAATCGACCTACTGCGGTACCAGGTAGCCGAGCTCGACGAGGCGCAGATTGACGATCCCACCGAAGAGTCGACGCTCGAGCAGATTGAAGCAACGCTGGCCGATGCGGTTGCGCATCAAGAGGCCGGCGCAGCGGCGGTCGAGTCGATCATCGCCGACGATGCGGCACGCGATGCGCTGGGGACGGCGTTGTCGGCGATCGACGGACGAGCGCCGTTTGCTGCCGATCGCGACCGGCTGGCGGCGCTCCTTGCCGAGCTCGACGACATCGCCGCAGCGCTACGCACAACGGCGGAGGAGATCGAGGACGATCCTGAGCAGCTTGCGGCCGCGCGCGCCCGGCGCCAACAACTCGTCGACCTGCGACGGAAGTACGGCGACGACCTCGCCGCCGTCATCGGCTACCACCGCGAGGTCGCCGAACGCTTACGCGAGCTCGAGGCCTACGACGAACGAGCCGCCGAACTCGACCGTCAGCGTGTTGCCGCTCTGGCCGAGGAGCGAGCCGCGGCCGATCGAGTCGGTCACGCCCGACGTGCTGCCGCGCCGCTGCTCGCAGCCGCCGTCGAAGCGCGCCTGGCTGACTTGGCGATGCCCAACGCGCAGCTCGCAATCCGCGTCGGCCGTGACGAGCACGATCATCCCGGCGATCACGTGGAGTTCCTGCTGGCGGCCAACCCGGGCGCGCCAGCGCTTCCGCTGGCCAAGGTTGCGTAGGGCGGCG
>JBCBSO010000421.1:0-4141 GCA_039819205.1 Actinomycetota bacterium | reverse complement strand
ACATGCAGTTCCTGTACAAGGATGCCGACGACTACGTGTTCATGAACACCACCACGTACGACCAGATGACGGTGCCGCCGACCACGCTGGGCGACGCGGCGGACTACCTCGTCGAACAGATGGTCGCGCAGATCGCCATGCACGACGGCGAGATCATCGGCGTCGAGATCCCGGCGTCGGTCGAACTCGACATCGCCGATACCGAGCCCGGCGTGCAGGGCGACCGGGTGTCCGGCGCGCGCAAGCCGGCCACCTTGGTCACCGGCAAGGTGGTGCAGGTCCCGCTGTTCGTCGACGTTGGCGACACGATCAAGGTCGACACGCGTTCGGGTGACTACATCACCCGCGTCTGAGTCGCTGCGCCCACTCCCGACCCGACCGACGCTGATGCCCGACCTGCCGCGACCAGACGAGCGCTCAGACGCCCGAGAACGCGCGTTGTACCTGCTGTACGAAGCGCATGCCAAAGGCATCGACCCCATCGACGCGCTCGAACTGCAGGTGCTCGAACCCGACGAGCTGACGACCAGGTTGGTCACCGGTGTGGCGCAACACCAGGAGCGGCTCGACGACGCCATCGGCGCAAGATCAAAAGGTTGGACACTCGAACGAATGCCGGTGATCGACCGCAACGTGCTGCGTCTCGCCGCGTATGAACTCGCCGAGCGTCCCGACGTGCCGGTGGCCGTGGTGCTCGACGAGGCGGTCACCCTGGCCAAGCGGTTCTCCACCGACGACAGCGGGCGCTTCGTCAACGGCCTGCTCTCAGCCCTGGTCGAAGATTTGCGAACATAGACCCCCATGACGGACTCGTCGCTGCTCGACGACGCGACGACCGCGTCCGACCGCGACACCCGGTCCGTGCCCGAGAGTGCGTCTGGCCTCGACGAGCGGACACCTCTCGACGATCGGTCGTGGCGTGACCGCCTGCGCCCGCCCACCTGGGGCGAGGCAGCGGTGGGCACCGCGATCGTGGTCTACACGATCTACTTCACGTCACGCAGCCTCGACATTCACCACGCCTTGGGGACTGCCTCGTACGACTCGGCGCTGTACGACCAGGGAATGTGGCTGCTGTCGCGCTTCGACGCGCCGTTCGTCACGTTGATGGGTCGCAACCTCTTCGGCGACCACACGTCGTTCATCCTCTTGTTCCTCGTGCCGTTGTACTGGATCGCGCCCGGCGCGTGGATCATGTTCTTCTCCCAGTCCTTCGCCATTGCGCTCGGCGCCGTGCCGGTATTCCTCTACGGACGCTCCCGGCTCGGTTCGGAATGGATGGCCTGCGTCGGCGCCGGCGCGTATCTACTGCACCCTGCGGTGGGTTGGACCAACCTCGAGAACTTCCACCCCGACGCGTTCTTGGGGGTCACCGTCGGGTTTGCGATCTATGCCGCACTCGAGCGCAAGTGGCGGCTGTATGCCGGGGCCGTCGTGTTGTCGCTCTTGGTCAAGGAGGATGTGGCCCTCGTCATCGTCCCGCTCGGCATCTGGGTCGGGCTGCGCCGCAACTGGCGGATCGGGCTGATCACGGTGCTCGGCGCCGTGTGGTTCATGGCCGTCGCCATGTTCCTGGTGATGCGCAGTCTGATCGGCGTGCCCACGCGCAACAGCTGGCGGATCCCGTTCGGTGGGCCGAGCGGCGTGATCGACACTGCAGTGACGAATCCGACCCAGCTGGCCGACTACCTGCGCAGCGACGAGCGCCCCTGGTACCTGTGGCAGATGACGGCGCCGTTTGCCTTTCTGTTTGCCCGCCTGCCCGACGTGGCCTTGATCTCGGCGCTGGTGATGTTCACCAACATCTTGAGTACGTATTGGTACCAGTACCAGGTGGAGTACCACTACAGCTTGGTTGCGGTGCCCGCACTGGCGATCGGGACGATGTACGCCATCGGTGCGGTACGCGATCGGTGGACCACGCACGGGGTACACGTGCCGGTGCGAGCGATCGTCGTCGGCGCGCTAGCGGTTGCCTCGGTGAGCACCGCCTATCTGTGGTCGCCGACTCCGTGGTCGCGCGATCCCGGGTGGATCCCTGATCCGACATCGGAGTTCGCCGAGTCGGCGCGCGACATCATCGCCGGCATCCCCGACGACGCCAGCGTGGCCGCCCACTACCGGATCACCCCGCACGTCGCCTACCGAGAAGAGATCTATCAGTTTCCCGTTCCGTTCCGTGTGGTGCTGTACGGCCCGGACATCTCCTGGGAGAACTCGCGCCTCGGCAACCGTGCCGAAGGTGTCGACTATGTCGTGTTGCCGACGAGTCGAGATGAGCAACTGATCGCCGATTGGGCGTCGGTATCGCCCGCCTTCGTCGAAGTCGAGGCCAACCGGTACTGGGTGCTGTACGAACGCGACCGAGGCGTGCCGCTGCCTCCCGGCGGGCCCGACATCGAGCCAGTCCAGCAATAGCCGCGCTGGTTCCGGGGCGGCGTGCTACCGTCCCGCTGCGACCGTGAAGCGGGTCCCGTGAGGCCCAGACGGAAAGGACAACGATCGAGGTGGCCGACGAGGCTGGAGCGCGTACGGCGCCGCGGCGTGTACTCGCCGCTGATGACATCGGTCGAGCGGTCACCCGCATGGCGCACGAGGTCATCGAGGCCAACCGTGGTCTTGACGGGGTGGCCATCGTGGGCATCGAGACGGGCGGCGTCTGGCTCGCCCGGGCGATCGCCACCGCGATTGAACGGATCGACCAGCCCGTACCAGTCGGCTCGATCGACGCCAGCTTGTACCGCGACGACATCGGCATTCGCCCGGTCGCCCCCGGCGCCGTCAGCGACCTGTCGTTTCCGATCGATGGCGCCACCGTGGTGCTGGTCGACGACGTGTTGTACACGGGTCGGACCGTGCGCGCCGCGCTCGACGCGTTGGCCGACTACGGACGCCCGCGACGGGTACAACTGGCGGTGATGGTGGATCGGGGGCATCGCGAGCTGCCGATTCGTCCCGACTACGTCGGCAAGAACCTGCCCACGGCGGTGATCGAGAACGTCACCGTCGATGCCGACGGCGTGATCATCGAGACGGCGATCGATCCAGCGTCCGATACGGGGGGTACGGAATGACCGGCGCCTCGTTGCTCTCCATCGAGGAGCTCGGCGCAGCCGGCGTGTCCCGCATCATGGAGCTCGCCGACCACATGGCCGAAGTCAACCGCCGACCGAATCCGAAGGTCCCGGCGCTGCGCGGCAAGACCGTGTGCAACGTGTTCTTCGAAGACTCGACGCGTACCCGGCTCAGTTTCGAGACCGCGGCCAAGCGACTCTCGGCCGACACGATGACCTTCGCCGTGTCGCAGTCGAGCTTGAACAAGGGCGAGAGTCTGCGCGACACGGTGGAGACGATCGCGGCGATGGGCGTCGACGCGTTCATCGTGCGCCATCGCTCGAGCGGGGTCCCGTGGATGATCGACGGATGGACCAACGCCAGTGTGATCAACGCGGGCGACGGATGGCATGCGCACCCCACCCAGGGCCTGCTCGATGTGTACACCGTGCGCACGGCGCTGCACCGCACCGGCGGCCTCGACGGGCTGCGAGTGGCCATCGTCGGCGACGTGAAGCACAGCCGGGTGGCCCGCAGCACCGCTGCCGCGTTCGATTCGCTCGGCGCCGAGGTGGTCTTCGTCGCGCCGCCGACGCTGCTCCCACCGGTGACCGCCTATCCCACGACGCAGCATCTCGACGATGTGCTCGAAGGGCTCGACGTGCTGTACCTGCTGCGCATGCAGCGAGAGCGGATGACCGAGGCCCTCGTGCCGAGCTTGCGCGAATACACCGCTCGGTTCGGACTGACGGCGGAGCGTGCCGGACGTCTCGCCGAACATGCGCTCGTGATGCACCCCGGGCCGATGAATCGCGGCGTGGAGATTGCGGTGGACCCCACCGAACTCCCGGGCGCGCTCATCACCAAGCAGGTGGCGAACGGCATCGCCGTACGAATGGCGGTGTTGTTCGATCTGCTCGGGTCCGGCGCGCCGCGTGAATCGTTCGCCACTTCGATCGAAGGAGCAGAACAGTGAGCATCCTGATCCGCAATGGTCGTCTGATCGACGAGGACGGCGAGCGGGCTGGCGACGAAAAACGTGTGATAGGACGCCAGGAGAAAGATCGGGCCCATCAGCATGTGGCTG
>JBCBSO010000420.1:0-4141 GCA_039819205.1 Actinomycetota bacterium | reverse complement strand
GTCGACGTCGATCACGGCGGCGTTGCCGGCGTTGTCGACCACCACGAGGTCGACGCCATCGGTGACCATCGCTGCGGTCTCGATCGCTGTGTCGAACACGGCCAGCGTGGCGCCGGTCGATGCATCGATCTTGAGGACCGCGGTCGAGTCCTCGACGGCGACCCACAGATGAGCCGCATCGACCGTCGTTGCGGCGACTGCGTCATCGAGATCGACCATGCCGCTCGGCTGCAGCTCGCTCTGCAATTGCCAGCCATCGGGTCCGTTGGCGAACAGCAGGATGCGGCTGTCGGTGTTTGCCGGGAGCGCCCGCATGTTGCCGAAGTCGGGGTCGCGCAGCCACAGCTCGCTCACGGCGATGTGGTTGCCGTCGGCGGTGATCGCCACATGGCGTGATGTGAGGGTGCCGTCCTGCGTCCGCAGCGGTGCCGCACCAGCGTTGGCGAGCACCTCGCTGAGCATCGTCACCGTGGCGTGTTCATCGTCGAACGGCACGCCGGGGTTGGCGATCGATGCGACGACGACCTCAGGGTTCGGCGAACCGTCGAGGGTGTCGGCGGAGGCCACCACCGTGGTGCCCGTGCCGTCGACAGCAACTCTTTTGTCGAGGCCGACATAGTTCGGGAACTGGGTGTTGGCGTCGAGGTCGGAGTACGTGATCGTGCCGAGGCGGGCGCCGCCGGCGGTGATCGGAGCGGCGCGGTCGAGCTCCATGTTGGGCAGCACGCGAGCCGTGCTCAGGCCCTCAGCGGTGAGTTCGGCGAAACGGCTCCCGTCGGCCGACAGGGCGTAGTCGACCGTGTCGTCGAGCAGCTCGAGTTGCCCGTCGGCGATCGCCGGCTCGTTGAAGCCCAGCGTTCCAGGGGCGGCGGGGGTCAACCATTCGAGCGGCACCGGGGCGTAGCCGCCGTTGTCGTCGGTCTGGTAGTAGAGGCCGACTGCGCCGGGGTTGAACGCCGCCCAGGCGAGCATCGTCAGGGGGTACGGCTCGCCAGCGTTGAAGCGCACGGGCTCGCCGAAGTCGGGAGCGTCCATTGGCGGAGTGTCGAGGATCTTGTGCCCGAGTTCTTCGGCGAGTGCGTTGATCTGCTCTTCGAATTGGCCAACGCCGGCGCGGTACAGGCGGGCATCACGGGCCCGCACGGTTTCACCTGGGTGCAGAGCGAACTCGCTCGGGTGGATCGACCAAGTGGCCGCCGAGGCCGATGCTTCGAGGGGCGCCGCGGCCATCGCGTCGGCGCCGCCGAGTGTCACCCGCTGGCCCGGGTCGAGATCGCTCGCCCCGACGTCGTGCAGGTAGGCCTGCGCACCCGCCGGACCCTGAACGCCGAAGGTCAGCTCGATCGTGCCGTCGTCGTCCACCAGCGGGTGGTCGGGATCGACTTCGAGGTAGCCGAGCATCTTGGTCGAGTAGGCGCTGAGCAACGGGAAGTTGCCGACCATCTCCTCGGACCAGTCGTGTTCGAAGCCGTCGCCGCTCGAGGTGGCAGTGCCGACGATGTACTCGCCGGCGGACTCCACCGCAGTACCGGTGGTGTTGAACACCACGTGGCCGCCGTCGTCGAGGTACTCGAAGTCGACCATCACGTCGAACTCGAGCTCGACGTCGCGATTCAGATCGTCGCCGCAGTTCATCTTCTTGGTCCCGAACAGCTTGTTGCCGATCCAGCTGACGGCTTCACAGCCGGCGTAGCCGATGTTCAGGCCGAGCTCGCGGCCGAACTCGACGATCGCCCAGCCCATGCCCTCGAAGCCGATCATCATCATTCCGCCGACGTAGTCGAACGGATCTTCTGGCGGGCCCTCCGTGCCCCAGCCTTCTGGGGTCGAGCGGACGATCCAGAACTTGCGGTCGCCTTCGGTCACGGTGGGGGCGATGCCCCACTGCGGGCTGGCCATCGGCATCGTGCCGTCGGAGAGAAGGTGCGAATGCTCGTCGTCTTCCACTCGCTCGTCGGCGAAGTGCGGCCAGAAGCGGGCACGCAACCCGTTGTTGGCGAGCGACACCTGCTGCTCGCCAGCCGCGCCGCTCAGCTCGGAATCGACGATCGAGACCAGTTGGCCACCGTCGGTGAGCTGGCTGCTCCCCGCCGGAACCTGCACGCGCGTGGGTCCGGCGGCCACGGTCGTGTCGAACGCCACGGGGGCGCGGTAGAGGTAGGTGCCGTCGAAGGTGCCGTCCTCATCGGTGCGCGGATACTGCTCCACGCCGCCGCTGACGCCGGGGTCGACGAGCACGTAGCCGTCGTACTGCGCTCCGGGCTCGACGAGTCCGCTCGGTGCCGTCCATGTGGGGTCTGTGGTCCATTCCGACTCGGCGACCACGCGCATCGGGTCGTCGACGATGGTCAGGATGTACTTGCGCTCCACGCCCGGCGCGTCGTAGGTGAGCGTCGGGTCGTCGGTGTTGAGAATTCGGACGTCGTCGTCGGCCGCGTGGGCGACGACGGGAAGCAAGCCGAAGCAGAGGGTGGCGGCGGCGACCGCTCCGGTGAGTGTGCGAGTGCTGGTTCGGTGGGCTGCGCCCATGGATCCCTTCGGCCGGCGAGTACGCCGGTCTTTATAGACATGAAGTATTGGTGGAACCTCAGTCTCGATGAAGGGAGCTGTGCGCAGCCCTGGACGAACCTGTGGGCAACCCGAAACCTGCGACTGCGATGCGTCACGGACGGGTGTGACAGCTGGGGTCAGACCCCTTCTGTCACAAGTGCCACGACGAGTTCGGTTGTCAGCACCGGTGTGACAGAAGGGGTCTGACCCCAGCTGTCACACCGGCGAGGGATAGCTAGGCGCCGATGGCGTGGTAGCCGCCGTCGACGTGAACGATCTCGCCGGTAGTGGCGGGGAACCAGTCGGAGAGCAGTGCCACGCAGGCCCGAGCGACCGGTTCGGAGTCGGTGACCTCCCAGCCGAGCGGTGCACGGTCATCCCACACGTCTTCGAACTTGGCGAATCCGGGGATCGAGCGGGCGGCCACGGTTTTGATCGGTCCGGCAGCGACGAGGTTGGAGCGGATGCCCTGCGGGCCGAGGTCCTTGGCGAGATAACGCGACACGCTCTGTAGCGCCGACTTGGCGACGCCCATCCAGTTGTACGCCGGCCACGCCTGCTGGTTGTCGAAGTCGAGGCCGACGAACGCACCGCCCGCGGTCATCAGCGGAACGAAGGCGTCGGCGAGCGCCTTGAGCGAGTACGTCGAGATGTGTAGCGCCGTGGCCACGTCGTCCCACTGTGCGGCGAGGAAGTCGTCGCCCAGGCACACCTCGGGAGCAAATCCGATGGCGTGCAGTACGCCGTCGACGCGTCCCCAGTGCTCGGCGAGCGCATCGCGCACGGCCACGCCGTGGGCAGGATCGGTCACGTCCAGCTCGAACACGGGCACATCATCGGCGGGCAGCTTGCGCGCGGTGCGCTCAGTGAGCCGCAAGCCACGCCCGGCCCCGGTCAGCGCAACCTCGGCGCCTTCCTCGATCGCCAGGCGGGCAACCCCGTACGCCAATGATGAGTCGGTCAGTACACCGGTGATCACGATCTTCTTGCCCTCGAGCAGTCCCATGGGCCAGACCGTAGGCCAGGGAGTCCACCGCCCTTCGATCGCCGCCCTTCGATCGTCACGGGTCGATGTGCCACGCTGTCGCCCATGCGCATTGGCATCCTCGGCGGAACCGGCCCCGCCGGCAGTGGACTCGCTGCCCGGCTGGCCAGCATCGGCTACCCGGCGGTGATCGGCTCGCGATCGAAGTATCGGGCGATGGAGGCCCGCGACGTGTTGGTCGACAAGTGGCCGCAACTGGGGGAACTGCTGTCGTTTGGCGACAACGCCGCAGCCGCCGACTGTGATCTTGTCGTCCTGGCCACGCCGTGGGATTCGGCAGCGAGCACCGCACAGGAGAACGACGACGCCCTCGCCGGCAAGATTCTCGTGTCGATGGCCAACGCGCTCGTGCGGGTGAACAAGGAATTCCAGCCGTTGGTGCCTCCGCGCGGCAGTGTGGCCGCCCACGTGCAGGCCGCGGTGCCGCGCACGCGCGTCGTCGCCGCGTTTCACCACTTGCCAGCAACCGAACTCGGTCACATCGAGGAGCCGATCGACTCCGACGTATTGATTTGTGCCGATGACCCTGCGGCAGTCCGTGAGGTT
>JBCBSO010000419.1:0-4145 GCA_039819205.1 Actinomycetota bacterium | reverse complement strand
CGGTGATCAGATTGCCGTCGCGCACGGCGTGTGCGCGGCGGCAATCTGATCACCGGGCAACAGCAGTACTCCGGCGCCGCCGCCGCCCGCCTCGTGATCGACGCGCTCGGCCGCTAGGCGCGAGCCGCAACGTCTGATGGGCCTGCTGGCTCGCGGCGAGCGATGATCGTCAAGCGCAACCTCAGCCTGCGCCGCGTTGCCGCGTACACGGCGCGACCGATGGCGTGGGTGGTTGCGTGGTCGTTCGCCGTCCCTGCGATCTACCTGGTCGTCGACGACGACCGCCTCGTGGCGCCGTTTGCGCCGGTGGCGGCGATCGGCGCGGCCCTGGCGATCTTCATCGCGTTCCGCAACAACAGCGCATTCGGGCGGTGGATGGAGGGGCGTGCCGCGTGGCAGTCGATCCTCGTTGCGTCGCGGGCGATCATCCGGCAGGTGATCGCGTCGACCGACAACGCGTTGGCCCTCGGCGACATCGACTCGTCCACGGCCGAGCACTTCCGGAACGAGACAACGAGCTTGCTGTCGGCGTTCGCCCACAGCGTGGCGGCGCCGTTCCGCCCAACGATCACGACCAAAACAACGTCGCCGTCGCTCCTCACCGTCGAGCTCGGTGTGCTGGTGAAGCGCGGCATCCGCGACGGGGCGCTCGGGCAGTTCGATCCCATCGCCCTCGAACCGCAGCTGGCGGCGCTCAACAACGCCCAGGGAACAATCGAGCGGATCGCCAGCACGCCGACGCTGCGGCAATACGACTTCTTCACCCGCCGGTTCGTGGAGCTGTTCGCCGTGTTGGCGCCGTTCGCCATCATCGGGCTGGTGCCCGATCGGGTGTGGTGGACGGTCCCGCTGTCGATCGCCGTCTCCGGCGTGTTCGTCGTCATGGCGGTCACCGGCGCGGCCAACGACGAGCCGTTCTCGGGGATGGTCACGGACGTGCCAATCGCGGCCGTGTGCGCCGAGGTCGACCACGATCTCGCGGTGCTCCTCGGCGACCCGAACCCGCCGCCGCTCGCACAACCCGTCGACGGCTACCTCTGGTAGCGCCGGCGTTCGTGTGTTCTGACGAGACTCTGACCTGGCCGCGGTCGCGAGCGCGGCGGGAGCGGGCAGACTGAGAACATGACGCAGCTCCCCCCTCCGTCGTTTCCCGCACCTCCGACCCCCGAGGTCGAGCCGCCGCGCAGTCGCCACGGCTGGGTGATCGGCGCCTCGATCGTGGGCGTCGGACTCGGCGTCGGCGGATTGGTCGTCGGAGCGACCGCACTGGCATCGTCGTCGGGCGATGAGCCGGCCAGCACCGTGAGCGCCGACGCCTCGCCAGCGGCGATCGACAGCGGCAACCTGCCGCCAGAGCTCGACGAGTTCATTGCCGGCGCCGAGGAGTTCGGCGCCTGCATCACCGGCCAGATCGACCTCCCGACCCACGATGCCGATGGCGGCCCGTTGGTGATCGTGGCCGATCCGAGCGGCGACGGCGAGTTGCAGATCATCGAGTTCGGCGACGCCGACGGCTCGATCACCATCGAACGCTCGGCCGACGACCTCACCGTCGACACCACCACAACGAGCGGCGGCGACATCACCACAACGACCGGCGACGACCTCATTGCCTCGCTCGACGATCTGTTCGCCGACCTCGGCACGGCGTTCGAGGCGTGTGAAGGGTCGCTCCCGCCGATCCCGCCACTGGGCGACATCTTCGGCGACATTCCCGGTCTCGAGGACTTCAACCTTGACGATTTCAACCTTGACGATTTCAGCCTTGACGATTTCAGCCTTGACGATTTCAGCCTTGATCAGCTGCCAGGGCTCGAGGACTTCAACCTCGACGACTTCGATCTCGACCAGTTCGAGGACTTCGAGTTCGATTTCAACTTCGACGATTTCGACCTCGAAGAGTTCGACCTGGACGACTTCGATATCGAGAACCTGCCGAGCCTCGACGAGTTGTTCGACCGTTTCCAGCAGCAGAACTGATCGTCGCTCAGGACTGACCCTCAGAGGGCGCGTCCGGTCGACACCACGGTCAGCACCACGTTGCGCAGCACGCCATCACCGTCGCTACTCCGGCAGATGAGCGCAATACTGAACGCCTGATCAAGCCGCGCGCTCAGGGTGACCGGCGTCAGGTCGCCGCCACTCCTCGAGTCCCACTGCCAACGGTCCGCCGGCGGCTGATTGACGGGGTCGCCGAGTCCACACTCGATGTCGCTTTCGGTGACGCCACCTTCCTCGTCGAGTTCGAAGGTGACAAAGGCGATGTGGCGCTCGGAGCTGCCCCCAAAACGCTCGACAACCACCGACCAGTCCTCCGACAGCGACGCGCTGTCGACCGATTCGCTGCGGATGCGACTGACGATCTGTTTCAGTTCTTCGTCGGTGTAGTACCCAACGACGTCGGCGATCACGTCGACGGTGCCGCGGAAGTTCTCGATGGTCGCCTGACCGGCGGCGTCGATCTGCACGTCGACCTTGTTCGGCGTCGGCGACTGTCCGGCCAGCCAGTTGAGGTTTGACACCTCCGGGCGCCGGCCGAACGGCGGGTACAGCCGAAGGTTCGATTGCGCTGTCGGATTGGCGATCGTGACGTTCATCGAAATCGCGACCGCACCCGCGGGGATCTCCAGATTGCCGGTGCAGTCACCGGCGCCGCCCGTGACCTGCAGGTTGTAGGGCTCTTCCGGGCCGAGCGGCGTGTTGCGGGGACCGACCTGCGAGCCGGGCCGGGTGTCCATCACTCGACACGGCTCGACCGGGACGAACGTCGAGTCGAGATCGCCCGGAGCGGCCTCGCCCCGCCACGCTCCGGTGAGCACGAGCGCGCCGACGAGGGCGACCGCTAGACCCGCGGCGAACGCAGCCATCGACCGATTCCGCTCGCCGATCGAGATCTCCCGGAGCACAGCAACCATCCCGTCAACCGATGTTTCCGGTCGACATCACGGTCAGCACCACGTTGCGCAGCGCGCCGCCACCGTCGTCGCTGCGGCACAGCAGGCGAACCCCGGACACATCGTTGAGCGGTGCGGTGATCGTGATCGGTGCGCGGTCACCCCCGTTCCTCGACTCGAACGTCCACTGACGGTTGCTGAACGGGGAGCTCGCCGCCCCGCTCCCGAACCCACAGCTGATGTCGCTCTCCCCGCTCTCGTCGATCTCGAATGTGGCGATCGCCACGTTGCGTTGCTGGCTGGAGATCGCCGTCTCGGTCAGCACCGCACGCCACGAGGTGGTGAGCGCACTCGCATTCGTCGTCTCCGTGTTGATCTCGCTTACCGTCTTCTTGAGTTCTTCATCGGTGTAGTAGCCGACCACGTCGGCGATGCCGTCGACAGTGCCGCGGAAGTTCTCCACCGTGACCTGACCGTCGGCGTTCAGTTTCACGTCGACCTTGTTCGGCGTCGGCGATTGACCGGCCAACCAGTTCAGGTTCGAGATCTCCGGACGCTCGGTGCCCGTCGGGTACAGCCGCAGGTTCGATTGTGCCGTCGGATTGGCGATCGTGACGTTCATCGAGATGGCCACCGCTCCTTCGGGGATCTCGAAGGCGTCCGTGCAATCACCTGCTCCGCCGGTGACCTGCAGGTCGTATGGCTCCTCCGGACCGAACGGCGTGTTGCGTGGACCGACCTGCGAACCGGGACGAGTGTCCATCACCCGGCACGGCTGCACGGGGACGAACGTCGAGTCGACGTCGCCGGGCAGCGCGTCGGCGCGCCATGCACTGGACACCCACACGATCGCGGCGAGCATCACCGCCATCCCCGTGGCGAACCACATGATCGAGCGCAATCGAATCGTCACCGTCACGGCGACCCCTCTCGTCCCCCGCCGGTACCGCCCGACGCTGACTCGGCATCATGCCAGCTCAGCGCTGCAACGGTGGTGTCAGACACCCTGTAACGGCGTGTGCGTTACAGGGTGTCTGACACCACCGTTACGGCTCAGGCGCGGCGGGCGAGCACGAGCGCAAAGTCGCCGGCGTCGTCCTTGAAGAACTCGTGATCGTCGAACCCGGCGTCGGTCAACTCCTCGCGCAAGTGCTCCTCGCGGAACTTGGTGGAGATCTCCACGCGCAGCTCTTCGCCCGCTTCGAGCTCGATCTCGAGGTCGAGGGCGCGCAACGTCGCCCGCTCGGGCTC
>JBCBSO010000418.1:0-4148 GCA_039819205.1 Actinomycetota bacterium | reverse complement strand
CCTGAGCATTGCCAAGGACGGCGGCAGCGTCACCATCACCGACGACATCCAGATCTCCGCCTCCTACAGCGACAACGGCTTCGCCGTAGACGCCTCGGGTGGCCACGTCGAGTTCCAGGGCAACACATCGATCAGCGCCGGTGCCACGACCTTCGGTGACGTCACACTCGACGCCGGCGCCGTCACGCTCAATGGCGACATCGCCGTCGATGGTGACATCACGGTCGAGCGCCTGTCGCGCCTGGATGGTGGCGACATCCACGTCTCCGGCGAGATCGACGAGATCGACTCGAACTACGGCGGAGAGGGTGAGATCGTCAAGGCCATTGAGCGGATCTCAGTCACAGTGGACGAGGACACGCCGATCGAGTTGACCATCGAGACGCCGATTCCAGAGCCGGTCGATGACGAGGAGATCACCGTCAAGGTCGCAGGTGTTCCCGAGGGCGCATCGCTCTCCGCCGGCACCGATGGTGGCGCCGGCGAGTGGTCACTGACCCCCGGCGAATTCGACGGTGTGACCGTGACCCCCGCCGCGAACTCCGATGCTGACTTCAGTCTCGAGGTCTCCGCCGTGCGCACGCAGGTGGATCCCGGAACAGGTGTCGCCGACCCCGCCACCGCGGAGGAGAGTCCGCTCGCCACCGTTGACGTGCAGGTCGACGCCGCCGCCGACGCACCTTCATTGACGGCAACGGATGCGTCCGGCGCCGAAGACAGTGCGATCCCGCTGGAGATCGACGCCGCACTGACGGACTCCAGCGAGACGCTCACGGTGACCATCTCGAACGTCCCGGACGGCGCGACGCTCTCGACCGGCATCGACAATGGTGATGGCACATGGTCGGTCGATCCGGGGCAGCTCGACGACATCACGATGACGCCGCCGGAGAACTTCCACGGCGACATCGAGCTGACCATCACCGCCGAGAGCACCGACGGCGACGACGTCGCGACCACATCACAGACCGTCAACGTCAACGTTGAACAGGTGTTCGATGTGCCGTCGATGGTCGTGCAGGATGCCAGCGGCGTGGAAGACACACCCATCGAGCTCGACATCGATGTCTCGGCGGGCGATGTCGCCGCGGATGTCACGGTCACCGTCGCAAACGTCCCCGAAGGCGCCACGCTCTCCGCCGGCGTTGACAATGGCGACGCCAGTTGGACGCTGACGGCGTCGCAGGTCGAGGGCCTGACCATCACGCCCGCACAGGGATTCAACGGCGGCTTCGATCTTGACATCACCACCGAGGTTGCCGAACCCGCTTCCCTGCAGGACGGACTCGTCCTGCACATGAACTTCGACGATGCCGATCAGCTGGGCGCTGATGCCTCCGGCGCCGGCAATGACGCCCGCGTTGCCAACGCCGATGCCGTTGATGGCGCCGCGGAACTGGATGACAACGACGGCTTCCGCATCGATACCTCCAGCAGCATCAACGCAACGACCGTGACCGAGCGCACCATTTCCATCAGGTTCAAGATGGACGATGCCGGCGGTCGCCAGGTGCTGTTCGAAGAAGGTGGTTCGATCCGTGGCCTCAACATCTACACCGACAATGGTGAGCTGTACTTCGGCGGCTACAACATGCCGACCGGCGAGAGCGCATGGAACGGCACCTACCTGAACGGCGGCGACGTCGCAGATGGTGAATGGCACACCGCCACCCTGGTGCTCGACGGCGACGACACCGTCCGGCCCGACGCCATGAAGGCGTACGTTGATGGCGAGCTCGTCGCCACGGGCGAAGGCTCGCAGCTGTGGCCGCACGGCGACCCGACCGGTGTTGGCGAGGTGAACAACGACACGTTCTTCCATGACGGGCTGCATCGCGGTTCCGGGCTGACCTTCCAGGGCTCCATCGATGACCTGCGCGTGTACGACCGCGCCATCGATCCGGTCGAGATCAACGTCCTTTCCGATGGCGAGTCCTATTCCATCAACGACACGCTCCATGTTGAGGTCGAGGCAGTCGCAGACGCGCCCACACTCACCGCAAGTGACACGGCTGGCCTCGAAGATGCATCCATCGCGCTGCACATCGATGCCGCAACAACCGACGCCGGCGAGTCCCTGGCCGTCACCATCGGCAACGTGCCCGACGGCGCAACGCTGTCGGCCGGCACCGACAACGCCGATGGCAGCTGGACACTCCAGCCCGATCAGCTCGACGGCCTGTCGATCACCCCGCCGCAGAACTTCGATGGCTCCTTTGAGCTGACCGTCATGGCGACCAGCACCGACGGGGCCGACGCCGCGTCGGTAATGCAGGTCATCGAGGTGGACGTCCAGGCGGTCGCCGATGCGCCGACCGTCACCGCACTGGACGCCAGCGGGGACGAGGACACCCCCATCGCGCTGAACATCGACGTGCAGGCAACGGACCCGAGCGAGTCCCTGAAGGTCACCATCTCCAACGTGCCTGACGGCGCGACGCTCTCGGCCGGGACCGATCTCGGCGGCGGCTCCTGGGCCATGGAGGCGCCACAGCTCGATGGTCTGACCATCACCCCGCCGCAGGACTTTCATGGCGACTTCGAGCTGACCGTCACAGCGATCAGCTCCGAGGCGGCGGACTCGGCCGAGACCGTCCAGACCATCAACGTCCACGTCGATGATGTGATCGATGCGCCGGTCCTGAGCGCCACCGATGCGATCGGCGACGAGGACACGCCGATCGCCCTGCACATCGATGCAGAGCCCCCGAGCGGTGTCGCCGACGCCGATCTGACCATCACCGTCGCCAACGTCCCCGATGGGGCAACGCTGTCGGCCGGCAGCGACAACGGCGACGGCTCGTGGACGCTCACCCCCGACCAGCTCGACAACCTGACGATCACGCCGCCCGCCGACTTCAGCGGCGTCTTCGATCTCGACGTCACGGTGACCAGCGGCGTCGAGGCGCCGTCAGTGGACTTCACCGAGCACACCATCAACAGCTACGGCGGCAGCCAGGACAAGCTGCCCGTCTTCGCCGTGGAGGACGATGGCGCAACACTCCACCTCGAGGGGAACACCTGGAAGCAGATTGAGTTCTCCTACACCGTCACCGAGGACACCATCCTCGAGTTCGAGTTCCGCTCGACCAGTGAGGGTGAAGGCCAGGGCATCGGATTCGACACCAACAACTCCTGGTCCCGTGACCAGTTCTTCAAGGTCTTTGGAACGCAGAACAACGGTGGCTTTGACCTCCTGGTCGATGATCCATATGACGCCGACGGAGAGTGGCAGACCTTCCAGATCCGCGTCGGCGATCACTTCACCGGTTCGTTCGACCGCCTGACGTTCCTGAACGATCACGACGTCTCCGATCCCGACTCCAACAGCTTCTTCCGCAACGTGCGCGTCTACGAAGATGGTGATGCGCACACCGTGACCACCGCGGAAGCGACCGTGTCTGTTGACGTGCGCCCGGTCGTCGATCCGCCTTCGATCAGTATCGGCGATGCGTTTGGCCAGCAGGATCAGCCGATCGACATGCCCATCCGCGTCGAGCTCTTCGATGACTCGGAGACGTTCGAGGTCGCCCTGTTCAACGTGCCGGAGGGCGCCGCGCTCTCGACCGGCAGCCAGAACACCGACGGATCCTGGTCCGTCTCTTCCGACCAGATCGAGGACTTGCAGATCACGCCGCCGTCGGGCTTCCACGGCAGGTTCGACATCGCAGTGGTCGTCACGACCTCCGATGGCGACGCGAGCCAGATGCATACGCAGTCGATGCGCCTCACCGTCGCGCCGGAGTCCGTCGAGTCGCCGATGGATGAACCCAACGACGGCCCGACCTCGGAAGACGCCGAGCAGCCGCAGTCCGAGACCACCGACTCGCCGCAGGACACGCTCCAGGGCGAAACGCAGTCCGAGTCGTCATCGGCAAGCAACACCTCGCCCCAGCCCATTGCGGAGTTCGGCGCAGCACCGGCGCCCGGCGCGAGCGCGCCGGGCGGGAATGTGCAGCAGAGTGGTCCCGGTGAGATCGACTGGGGCGACGAGGAGCTCCGTGTTCTTGATCCGACCGTGGGCGTGGACGAAGCCTTCGAGCGCCTTGAGCAGAACCTCGATCAGGTCGCGCAGCAGACCGGCGTCGAAGCCGGCCCGCCCGCACCCGAGGATGTCTTCGATCTTGTCGTCACCGAGGAGCTCGATG
>JBCBSO010000417.1:0-4151 GCA_039819205.1 Actinomycetota bacterium | reverse complement strand
CCGAGGCGCTGGCAGCGCCTCGGCAGACGGTGGCGGCGAGGACGACGACAACTGCGGGATCAATCGCTCGAACGCAGCGACGAGCTCATCGTCGACCGCCGTGGCGACGTCGACGACGACGCCGCTCGTGCTGGTGGTGCTCTCCGCGTCGCTGGCCGTCATCGCCCGCGACGCTACCGGAGGTCGGCCGCACGGGCCGTCACATCTCCAGGCCAAACGGTCACCCGGCCGGGCCGGTAGCGTGGGGTGCCGTGGGAACCGAGCATGTGCGCTGGATCGCCGAGCCGTCGCTCACCCGCCCGGTGATGATCGCTGCGTTCACCGGCTGGAACGATGCCGGCGACGCCGCATCGTCCGCCGTGCGGACGATGGTCGAGTCGTGGGGCGCCGACGCATTGGCCGAGATCGATCCCGAAGTGTTCACCGATTTCGCCACCGTGCGGCCGCAGGTCCGTCTCGACGAGCAACGCCACCGGAACATCGTGTGGCCAACCGTCGGAGCATGGTCGGTGTCGCATCCCGGCGGCGACGTGATCTTGGTACTGGGCCCCGAGCCGGCGTTGCGCTGGCGCCTGTTCTCTGACCAGCTCGTCGGGATCGCCGAGCGGTGCGGCGTCAGCATGGCGGTGTCGCTCGGCGCATTGCTCGCCGACGTTCCTCACTCCCGCCCGGTACCGCTGATCGGCACCGCATCCGACGACGCGTTGATCGAACGATTCGAACTGCGCCGCTCCACGTACGAGGGCCCCACCGGCATCGTGGGGGTGCTCCACGACGCACTGCATCGGGCGGGCCTGGCCACCGCGTCGTTGTGGGCCGCGGTGCCCGGATACGCCTCGCAAGTGCCATCGCCCAAGGCGGCGATGGCGCTCGTCGATCGTGTGTGCACAATGATCGGCACGCCGGCACCGCTGGCCCCACTCGCCGCCGGCGCAGCCGAGTACGACGCCCGGGTCGCCGCACTCATCGCTGACGACGACGACATGGCCGAGTACCTCGAACGCCTCGAGCAGTACATCGACGATGACGACGATGGTGACGATCAGCCGTCGACCACGTCGGACGACACGCCCGTCGACCCCGACGCGCTCATGGAGGAAGTCGAACAGTTCCTCCGCGACCGCGACGACTAACAACTGGCTCGGCCGTACCTCACACGCCAGGCTTGGTCGCTGGCGCTCCCGGCGCCGGCCCGGCTACGTCCGCCAGATGGGGGCGCGCACGGGGTCGAAGGTGGCGGGCGACTCTTCGCCGGCGATCGCCGCGAAGGCCATCGGCCCCCACCACTGCGCGCCGGCGGTCGCCTCGGGCAACTCGTCGCGGCCGAACCACCCGACGTCGGACGTCTCCAACGGGTGTGGACGCAGCTCCCCGCCGACGTGATCGCACACGAACAACAGCATGTACATGCCGAAGCGGCTGAATCCCATCCGCTGGCCATCGACCACGCCGAGCAGCCGGCGTGGCACGCAATCGATCCCGGTCTCTTCGGCGACCTCTTTGACCGCCACCTCCGACGGTGAGTACCCGACGTCGGCCCACCCAGTGGGATAGAGCCAGATCCCCGAGTCCTTGCGCTGCACCAGCAGGATCTCGCCATTGTCGTTGCCGACGATCGCGCCGATCGCCACCTTGGGTGTGACGTATCCGGGAACACCCTCACCGATCGACTCCATCCACTCCTGCACGAAGTGGTCGGTTTCGCGTTGGGTTGCAGCGGCCTCCCGCGCATCGCTCTCGGCGTCGGCCAACTCGCGAGCCGCAGCTTTGATGTCGCCCGCGACGTGGAGCACCTCTTCGTAGCGCTCGCGTTCGTAGAGGTTCTCGGTGAACCCCATGCCGGTTCGAGCAATCGCCGCCAACGTCTCGCTCCAGCGAGCGAGGTCGCGGGCACTCACGGTCACGTCGTCCACGCTACGAGATCGGTGGAGCCACGGCGTACAACAACGCGTTCTGGATCTCGTCGCGGTGGAACGGGTCGGTCACCAACCCGGACCGACCGCGCACATAGAACGTGTCGATCACATCGACACCGATCGTTTGCGCAGTGGCATGACGGATGTCCAGCCCGAGCTCGGTCAGCGCCTTGGTGATGCGGTGCAAGATTCCGATCGTCGACTCGGCACGCACCTCGATGATCGTGGCATCGCTCGACGCCGCATCGTCGAAGGTCACCGACGGCGGCGATGGCGGCTGCGCCTGTGTCGGCCGACGACGCCGATACGTGCGCGCCCGTTCGGCGATGCGTGCCTCTACCGCCAGCTCACGATCGAGGGCGTGGTGCAGGTCGGCACGAACGTCGCCCCAATCGCCGTCGGCGCTCCAGTCGATGTCACGGTCGGGGTGGATCACGCGAAACTGCGACGCCGCCATTCCGTGCGCATCGGAGGAGGCGCGTGCGGTGAGCACATCGAGGCCGTGTAGGGCGAGTACACCGGCGACCTGGCTGAGCACTCCAGGGTCGTCGGGAGTCACCACGGTGAGCAGGTCGTCGCCCGCGGTGAGATGACGTTCGCCCGATGCCATCCGCTCCAGCGTGTCAGCGTCGGGAAACAGGCGCCACGACACGTCGCCGAGGTCACCGCCGCCGAGCGAATGGCGAACGCGTCCGACGAGTTCGTTGACCAGCTCCTCTTTCCAGGATCCCCACGCCGAAGGCCCGGTTGCCAACGAGTCGGCCTCGGTCAGCGCGTGCAGCAGGTCGAGGCGCTCGACCGTGCCAACCGCATCGGCGACTTGGGCGATGGTCCCAGGGTCGGTGAGGTCGCGGCGCACCGCCACGTCGGGCAGCAGCAGATGGTGCTCGACCATGGCAACGAGCGTGTCGACGTCGGCGGTCACCACGCCGAGCCGTGGCCCGATCTCGCGTACGAGCACCATCCCGACCTCGGTGTGGTCGCCCGGATACCCCTTGCCGATGTCGTGGAACAGGGCGCCCAGGATCAACAGGTCGGGACGAGCCACACGGTCGACCAACTCGGCCGCGTTCGTCGCCGCCTCCCACAGGTGCCGGTCGACGGTGTAGCGGTGATACGCGTTGCGCTGCGGCTTCGAGCGCACGGGCTCCCACTCGGGAAGCAACCGCGACAGCAACGCGCGTTGGTCGAGCGCCTCGAGCACCGGGATCGCCCGCTTCTTCTGCAACAGCAGATTCACCAACTCATCCGTCGCGCCCGTTGGCCAAGCGCCGCTCCACTCGTCGGTCTCGTCGCTCAGCCGTTCGAGTGCGGGTCGGGCAATGCGCGCCTCGTGGCGCGCCGCAGCAACCGCAGCGGTGAGCACAAGCGTGGGGTCGCTGGCCGGGCTGGCGCCGTCTGCGAGGTCGATCTCTCCACCACGCAGCACCACGCCGGGAGCCACGCGCTGATCGGCTGGCGGCTTGCTCGGCGCGAACGCCCGCCCCCAGGTCTCGTCGCACAACCACGCAACCGTGCGCCCGGCGGCGGCGATGTCGGCCATCATCTGGTCGGCGTCGTTCCATCCACCGCGCTCGGCCGTTTCATCTTGGTTCTCCAAACGAACGACGTCGCCCGAACGCCCGGTCGCCTGATGCAGCGCCACCCGGGCCCGCAGCAACGTGTCGTAGCAATGCTCGAGCTCGGCCTCGTCGGAAGCGGGAATCGACAGGCCAGCGACCTGCGCCCACCACAACGACTGCACATCACGGATCCCGCCGTGGCCGTCTTTGAGGTCGGGTTCGAGGTGGTACGCCACGTCGGCGGACCGGCGTTGCCGTTCCACGGTGCGCCGGTGGAGTTCTTCCAGGTGGCGGCGACTGGCGTCGCGCCACAACCGTTCGCTGCGGGCACGCAGCTCGTCGACCAGGTCGTCGTCGCCCGCAAGGGGCCGGGTCGTGAGGGCGGCGGTGGCGGTGTCGAAGTCGTCGCGGGCCAAGGCAACCTGCTCGTCGACGTGGCGCACGCCATGCCCCAGCGTGACCCCCGAATCCCAGATCGGATACCAGATCGCGCTCGCCGCCGGTTCGACCAGCTTGGCCACCTTGCGCGCCTTGACGTCGTGGATCAGCACCACGTCGAGGTCGCTGAACGGTGCCAGCTCGCCGCGGCCGTACCCACCGACCGCAACGAGTGCGAGGCGCGCCCCGCCACCGTCGTGTTTTGCGACCGCCGACTCGAACAGCGCGATCAACC
>JBCBSO010000416.1:0-4157 GCA_039819205.1 Actinomycetota bacterium | reverse complement strand
ATGCGGTGGCGTGCCTCGTCGACGGCCTTGGCGATCGCCTCGGAGAGGAAGCCGGCACACTGCGCGATGCGCTGAACAACATTCGACTGGCGTTCGTCCAGGTCAGGGGCGCAGCGGGCGCCGACGACACTTCCACCGACGCGGCCACCGACGGCTGACCGCGACTCAGCTCACGTTGGTCTGCACGATGCCCACGATGAGCGGACCCCACACCGTGAGCACCACGTTCGCCAGGGCGTAGGTGATCGTGAAGGTCGCCACCGGCGTTGCGTTGCCAGCCTTGTTGAGCAACGCCGCGAATCCAGGGTTGGCGCTGCGACCGCCGACCACCGACGCAAGCGCATCGATCGGATCCTTGATCTTGTACACGTAGTACAGGATCGGGAAGGTGATCAGCATCGGGATGATCGTTACGCCGACACCCATCAGAAACAGCTGGATTCCCTGCTCCTCGATCGCATCGAGCGCTTGTTGACCGGACGTCAGCCCAACGACGCCGACGAACACGGCGAGCCCGAAGTCGCGCAAGAAGTTCGAGGCACCGGTGGGCAAGGCCGCGTACCGCGGGTGGATGCTGCGAAGCCACCCCATCAGTAGCCCGGCGACCAGGCAGCCGCCGCCCGTCCCGAGCGTGATCGGCACGCTGGCCACGTCGACGCTGAGCAGTCCGATCGCGAAGCCCAAGGCCATGCCGGCACCGAAGAAGACAAAGTCGGTCGCCTTGGCTCGGGTGACCGAGTAGCCGATCTGCTCCTCGACCCGGTCGAGGTCGGCGGGCCGACCGGTCACGGTGAGCTCGTCGCCGCGGTTCAGCTCGACGTCGGGCAACATCGGCAGATTCTGTCCAAGGCGACGGACTCGCGTGGGGTACACGCCGCGCCGGGTCTCGACGTCGAAGGTCTCGACGAGTTCGGCGTATGTCTTGTCGGTGAGCGCACCGTTGGTGACGACGAGGTCGCGCTGTTCCTCGACCAGATGCACGCCGAGGGGAGCGGGTGTCTCCCGGCCGACGGTCGAGGCGGCCGTCTCGAGCGCAGCGACGAATCCCGTCAGGGCGACCACATCGCCCTCGGCGAGTTCTTCGTCGAGATCTGGCTCGATGCGGTTGCCTTCGCGCAACACCAACTCCACGGTGGCATTGCCGAGCGCGACGTCGACGTTGCGCACGCTCGAGCCAATCGCTCCGGCCCCGGGGTCGAGCCGGTAGAACCGAGTTTGCACCAGCTCGACGGCTTCGATCTCACCGGGTTCGAGTTCTGGCGCGCCCCCCGACATGCGCGCCGCTTTCTCCTTGGCCTCCTTGCGGATGTTCCAGCGCATGATCTGCGGGAACGCCCAGGTCGCCATGATGATTGGCCCGATGCTGCCGAAGATGTAACAGATCGCATAACCGACGGCGACGTTGGTCTGCATCTCGTCGATCTGGTCCGAGGTCAACCCGTCGAGCTCGGCGATCGCTTCGTCGGCAGTGCCAATGATCGCCGACTGGGTCAGGCCGCCCGCTGCGAGGCCAGCCGCCGTGCCACGGTCGAGGTCGAATGAGAACGCAAACCCGAGCACGACGAGCAGGCCCATCAGACACATCGTGAACGCCGCCGCGAGTTCGGCGAGTGAGCGTCGGTTGAGCGATCTGACGAACTGCGGCCCGCCTTGATAACCCACCGCATAGATGAACAGCGCGAAGAAGATCGTCTTCACGCCGTCGTCGATGTCGACGCCGAACTGGCCGATCGCCACGCCAACGATCAGCGTGCCGGCGATGCCGCCCAGGGTGAACGAGCCGACGGAGAACTTCCCGAGGATGTAGCCGAGGGCGATCGTGATGAACAGCGCCAGGAGTGGCGCGTCGGCAAACAGGTCTTCGATGGCGTCGATCACGCCGAGGGCCCCGCCTCCGCCACGAAACGTTCGTGGTAGTCGGCGAGCAACGTCGAGATCGCTCGACCGATCTGCGGATACGCATCCGTCGGGAGGTTGGCCAGCGACACCCGGATCGACATCTCTGGCGCATCGAAGCCGCCGCCGTCCATCAGCACCACGCCGTGCTCGTTCGCCAGTCGCCAGACGAAGTCGATCGGCTCGTGCGCCGACCGCAACCACGCCGCGAAGTCGTCACCGAATCGCTCGGCAGCAAGCTGCGGCACGTCGATCGTGTTGTAGTAGTGGGTGTCGTAGGGCGAGTCGAGGTAGTCCACGCCGAGCCCCTCGTAGAGGCCGGTGATGCGTTGCTGCACGATCCCTTGCGCGGCGTGCTGGTACGCGTGGTCGTTGTCGACGAGTGAGTGCACGGCGAACAGCGTCATCATCACCTGCTGCGGCGTCGACAGGCCGGCGGTGTGGTGCAGCGCAACGGTCCGGCTGTCGGCCACCATCCGATCGATCAGCTTCGTCCCTGCCGGGTCGAGGAACACCGTGCCGTAGCGCTCGGCGAGGTCGTCGTGATCCGCTTGCGGCAGTGCAGCGATCGCCGCATCGAGGACGTTGTCGGTGTGCAGACCGATCACCCCCAGGCGCCACCCGGTGGCTCCGAAGAACTTCGACCACGAATAGACGAGGATCGTGTTTCGCGGGGCGATTGCGGCGAGCGACCGGAAGTCGTCGACGAAGGTTCCGTACACGTCGTCGGTGAGAAAGATCAGGTCCGGCCGCGTTGTGGCCACCAGGTCCGCCAGCCCCTGCAGCGTGTCGGCATGCATTGCGCGTGAGGTCGGGTTGGATGGATTCACCACGAAGAACGCCTTCACACTCGGATCGGCGAGCTTTTCGATCTCCTCTGGCGGATACCGCCACTCGTTGTTCTCGTCCTGAGCGATCTCGAGCTCGATCAAGCGGTAGTCGTTGAGGTAGGGGATCTCCAGGTATGGCGTGAAGATCGGAGTGCCGAGCGCGATGGTGTCGCCGGGGTGAATGAGCTTGTTCTCGACGAGCGACTGGAACACATACGTCATCGCGGCGGTGCCGCCCTCGGTGGCGAAGAGATCGAAGTTGCCCTCCGACCACGACCCGCCGGCGAGCGCCTTGGCCAGATACGCGTCGACGACCTGTTCGCAATGCCGCAGCATGCGGTCGGGCACCGGGTAGTGATCACCCAGTACGGCGTCGCACAACTCGGTGACGAACGCGTCGAGATCGAAGGAGAAGCGCGACTCGGCCAGCGCCAGGGTCGAGTTGAGTAGTTGGCCACCCTGAGCGCCAGCTGCGGAGAGGTGCGTGCGCAGCCGCTCGGCGATTCCCGCCGGTTCCGGCGTTCCGCCGAAGCCGGGCGCGATCGCCGTGCGCTCCGACTCGTCCAGGGCGAAGCGGTGCAACTCGCCGAACGCCCGACGCGGCTCCACCGCCACCCAGTTTGGGTTCCCACGGCCGGCGTTGAGCATCATCGCCTCGGCGTCGGTCGCCATGGCGATGAGCTTGTTCTTCAATTCGAACGGGCTCAGCCCCTCGTAGCGCTGCTCTTCTCCGCGTACCGACACGTGCTCACCGTCCCTGGTCGACCGACGAGCGCGAAGCTAGCTCGGGTCGCGACAGAAGCGCCCAATCGGTGCGGCACGGACGCGGCCGTCTCGAACGACGACTCCTTCGGACCGCAGGAGCTCGGCTTGTCGACCATGCGGCGCGGTGCGGATCTGACCCGCCGCGTTGACGACGCGCCACCATGGCACCTCGACGCCGCGCCACTCGACGAAGTCGCCAAGCACCCGTCCAACGAGCCGCGCCTGACGCTGGTGACCCGCCGTCGCCGCCACATCGCCGTAGGTCGTCACCTCGCCCGGCTCCAACGCGATGAGCACGTCGAGCAGCTCGGCAACCCGGCGATCGGGGCGTTCGTTCACCCCCGAATCGCCACGGCCTCGTGTCGGCCGATGCGCGGTCGGGTCGAGAACTCGACACGAGTACCCACTGCGATGGAGCGCGTCCCGTCGACGATCTCAATGCAATGAAACGGGTAGCTGGCCCCAGTGTCGTCGACCACCGTGCCGAGGCCGACGATCTCATCGAAGGTGGCGACGATCCCGCCTCGGTGGCGGCCGGCGTGGGACCGCTCGGTCACGGGACGATCTTGGAGATCGGCATCTCGACCAGATCGGTCGCGCCGGCTTCACGCCATACCTGGAGATCCCCTACCTCAACGACTACCGCTTGATCGAGCTCGAGATCGC
>JBCBSO010000415.1:0-4172 GCA_039819205.1 Actinomycetota bacterium | reverse complement strand
TCGGTCACGTGTGCATGATCCCACGCGAGGAGCGGGCGATGGAGACTCTCAGTGGTTGAACGAGGTGGTCGTGCGCCCCGAACGCGGCAGCGGGCTATCGAGACCGTCGAGAAACGCCACCGCCGTGCGTAGCGAATCGAGCAACTTGTCGGCGAGGTCGAGCGACATTCCGTTGCGCACCACAATGCGCTGCACGATCACGTCGGACATGTCGTCGGGCATCGGATAGGTGGGCACCAGCCATCCGTCTTCGCGCAGCCTGTTCGAAAGGTCGTAGAGATCCCAGTTTTCGGTGTGGCCATCGGTGAGGCGGTAGGCGAACACCGGAATGTCCGATCCGTGGTTCCACAGCGTGAACGCGTCCATCTGTCCGATCGCCAGCGCCAGGTACTCAGCGACGTGGCGAGTGGCGGATTGCACCTCGCGATATCCCTCGTGGCCGAGTCGCAAGAACGCGTAGTACTGCAGCAGCACCTGGGCGCCCGGCCGCGAGAAGTTGAGGGCGAAGGTCGGCATCTCACCACCGAGGTAGGTCACCTCGAACACGAGGTCTTCGGGCAGCAGCGAGCGGTCGCGCCACACCACCCAGCCGACACCCGGATACACCAGTCCGTACTTGTGGCCGCTCGTGTTGATCGAGTGCACTCGATCAATGCGGAAGTCCCATTCGACGTCGGGCTGGAGGAACGGCGCGATCATCCCGCCAGAGGCGGCGTCGACGTGGATCGGGATGTCGAGGCCGCGATCCTCTTGGATTGCGTCGAGGGCCTCGGCGATCTGCTTCACCGGCTCGTACATCCCGGTATAGGTCACCCCCATGATGGCGACGACGCCGATCGTGTTCTCGTCGATGTAGTCGCCGATCACATCGCCGTCGAGCGTGGGATGGTCGGCGCTGATCGGCACGTAACGCGGCTCGATGTCGAAGTAGTTGGCGAACTTCTCCCAACACACCTGCACCGCAGAACTCATCACCAGGTTCGGCTTGTCGATCGGCTTGCCTGCGGCCGTGCGCGCCTGCTGCCAGCGGCGCTTCAACGCCAATCCGCCGAGCATCGCCGCCTCGGACGAGCCCGTAGTGGAGGTGCCGATGGCCTTCTCGGGGTCGGGGGCCTGCCACAGGTCGGCGATGATCCGCCAGCAGCGCTCTTCAATTTCGGCAGTCGCCGGATACTCGTCCTTGTCGATCATGTTCTTGTCGAACACGTCGGCGTACAGCTTCATCGCCATCGGGTCCATCCACGTGGTGACAAAGGTGGCCAAGTTGAGCCGGGCGTTGCCGTCGAGCATCGCATCGTCGTGGACGACTTGATATGCCGTCTCCGGCAACATCGGCGCCTCACTCAGCTTGTACTTGTGACGGCGTCGAACCTCGCCGCTGCGGGCGAAGATCGGGTTGACCTCGAACTCGTTGCGCTTGCTCATCCTCGGGGGATGGTAGGCGCGGTGTCGGACCAATCGGTTGGGTTCAGCGGGTCCTGCAGTCGGCTCGGGTGGCCGGTGGTGTTGAGCCAGGCGATGAAGTGCCGGGCGGCGAGCGGCCGCGAGATGCAATAGCCCTGGGCGACGTCGCAGCCAAAGTCCCGCAGCTGTTCGAGCACTTCGTTGTTCTCCACACCTTCGGCGACAACCTGAAGTCCGAGGTTGTGGCCGAGGTCGATGGTCGAGCGGACGATCACTTCGTCTTGCTCGTCGATGAGCACGTTGGCGACGAAGCTCTGGTCGATCTTGAGCTCGGCAACTGGCAACCGGCGGAGATAGCTCAGCGATGAGTACCCCGTGCCAAAGTCGTCGATCGACATCTGTACGCCAATGTCGTTCAAGTCGGTGATCGTCGAGCGCGAGCGCGGCGCATCGCTGAGCAACGACGACTCGGTGATCTCCACGGTGAGCAGCGCCGGGTCGACACCGTGCATCGACAGATACCCAGCGACTCGATCGGGCAGCCGCGTGTCGAGCAGATCGTGCGTCGACAGGTTCACCGAGAGGCCGAGGTGGAAGCCACGGTCGTGGATTTGGCGCAGGGTGCCGATGCCGTTCGACAGCATCAAGTCGGTGAGCTGCTTGATCAGACCCGTGTCTTCGGCGACGCGTACGAAGTCGGTCGGCGGGACGTCGCCGCGCACGGCATGCGTCCACCGGACGAGCGCCTCGGCGCCGATCACCGTGCCCGTGGTGAGGTCGAGCTTGGGCTGATAATGGACGTGCAACCCGCCGCTCTCGATCGCCGCTCGCAGGTCGCCGAGCATCGACAATCGCTGCGGCGTCCGGCGGTCGAGTTCGTCGCGATAGGTCTCCACACCAAGGCGTTGCGTCTTGGCGTTGTACATGGCGATGTCCGCCCGACGCATCGGACCAGCAGCGTCGGGATCGTGTTCTTCGAGTTCGGCCACGCCAACGCTGGCGGTGACCACGATCTCCAACCCGTCGAGGGTGACCGGCCGGCTCGCTTCATCCAGGCAGAGGTGGGCAAGTGCTTGCATCTCCTCGCGGTTGGTCCGCTTGGCGATGATCGCAAACTCGTCACCCGCGAGCCGTGCCATCTTGTCGTCGGGTCCGAGGCGCGCCGTCATGCGTCGCGCAAACTCCACCAAGAGTTCGTCACCTGCATGGTGACCAAGGGTGTCGTTGACTTCCTTGAATCGGTCGAGGTCGAGCATCAGCAAGAACAGCACCCCGGTGCCGTCGTGTTCGTCGAGCAGCTCGATCACATGGCGTTCAAACGCCGTGCGGTTCGGCAGACCGGTGAGCCCGTCGTGGCGCGCCTCGGTTTCGATCCGTTGGTGCAACATCCCGCGCCGCAGGCTCGACGCCAGCTGCTCGGTGAGGTTCTGCACGCGTGCGACATCGTTGCGATCGAACCGCCCGCCGGCCTCCGAGCGTCCGGAGAGCACCAGAACACCGATAGCCCCACTCTCATCCAGAATGGGCGATGCGATGTGGTCCCCTCGCGAGACTGGGCGGGCGGCGTCGTCGTCGATGGCAATCATGTGGGCCGTGTTCGACTCCAGTACGGCACTCCAACGAGAGTCCGCATTGCTCCGAGGTAACGGGACGCTGACTGACCCGACCGAGGCTTCAACCAGGACCTCGTCGCGCCCGAAGAGCACCAGTGCTGCTGTGTCACAGCGCAGGATTCGTGCCGCTTCGGTTACGGCGGCCTCGGCGATTTCCGCTGGATCGAGTGACCGGCCGACGCGGCCGGTGAAACCATGCACCGCATCGAGGTCGCGCAGCTGCTGATCAACGGCGCCGAAGGTCTTCAGGACGTACCACAGTGCACCAACTGGGATGAGTCCGACGACGATCAGCCACGGTGAGACGAGCGATAGCGCGACGACCATGCCGCCGATCGAAGCGTTGACTGCGAAGAGCCACCAGGCGAGATGGAGTTGGCCGGCGACACGTGCGAGGAGCCCGCCTTCGTATCGGCTGATGACAAGAGACACCAGTACCGACGAGAGGGTGCTCGGAATGACCAGCGCGACGAACACCGCCGGCACCACGGCTGCCGCCGAGTCGCCCCACAGGTCGACGAGCGCATAAAAGATCGCGTAGGCGGTCGCCAACTCGACAGCGAACAGGCTTGTGTTGAATGCCAGCTTGTGTGGTCCTGGCCGTCGATGAATGAGCAGGACGACGAACGACACGCATATCCGCAGCGGCAACGCGACGGCCGGCGTGAGGAAGACCAGCGCAATGGCAACGGGGACCTCGCTCAGTGAGAAGGCGATCGCCTCGCGCCTGAACTGATACTTGAACACTGACAGCTGCGCAGCAGCGAATCCCACCGCAAGGGCGAGCGTCAGTGGCCAGCCGGCCGAGCGGACCGGAGCGCCGACGTCGGGGGCGACAAGCACCAGCGCAACGGAAGCGAGGAAGAGCAGCGCCGAGAGCGCGGCAACGTCGAGGTTGGGACGCGATCGGCTGACGAGCACCCAAGAGCCCGACGCCTGGGTTGGTACTTCGGTGCCGTCCGTTGTGCTCAATGGTCGCTCCTCGACCAGGGTCGCCCGTTAGCGGGCCAGACCCTGCTCGGTGTCTATCGGAGCGACGGTACCGCTCCTTGAGCGGCTGATCTCAGGCCCAGTGAGCGCCGGCCCAGTGAGCACCGGCCCAATGAGCACCGGCCCAATGAGCGCCAGCCCAATGAGCGCCAGCCCAATGAGCAC
>JBCBSO010000414.1:0-4183 GCA_039819205.1 Actinomycetota bacterium | reverse complement strand
CCGGGGAGCTCGCCAAGGTGCTCGCCGGCGATGGCGGTTCGCTCCGCCTCGGCGATTCCGATGTCGATCGGCAGGGTCGTTGTATTGCTCATCTGGAACTCCTTTGTTCGGGGGCTAGTACAACCTTGTCACGCGGCCCGATGTTCCGCGCCTCGTCGGCCGTTGCGCGGGGCGCGGTACCGTCGGTCCATGAGTGATCCGATCGATCTCGAGGCTGTGAAGGCCGCTGCCACCGCGCTCAGCCCATGGGCCCACTTGGCCACGGTGGGCGCCGATGGCGAGCCCGATGTGGTGCCGGTACACCCGTGTTGGGAGGGGGAGACGTGCTGGTCGATGGTCGGCACCAATTCGGTGAAGGCCCGCAACGTCGCAGCCAATCCCAAGGTGGCGCTGCATTGGCAGGTGACCGAAGTGGGCGACGGCGTCGAGGTGTGGGGGACCGCCGAGCTGTTCACCGACATCGACACCAAACGTCGTCTGTGGGATGGCGTCTTCGACTACGACCTCAACGCCTTCGCGCCGGGCGGTCCCGACAACTCGCCCGACACCGCGTTCTTGGCGATCACCCCCACCCGTGCGCTCGTGCTCAAGCAGTACGGCATGGGTGGCATGCAGCGCTGGAGCGCCGGCTAGCGATGGTTTCCGCACGGCGGTGACGCGCGTCGACAACGACCATCGGCGGCGGCTGCTGGTTCATCGCCACCACGTGGGTGCTCCAGGTCGCGGCGACCGCACGATCGATGACGTCGTCGCCGCACTCGGGTTGCTGCACTCCACCGACCCGGCGACGCCCTACCTCGGCCTCCACGCCCGTTGTGCGTCGACTCCCGACGACATCGACGACGCGTTCTACGAGCGGCGGTCACTGCTGCGGCACACCACAATTCGCCGGACGGTGTTCGCCATGCCACTCGATGTCGCGCCGATTGCACATGGGGCGGTGAACCGCAAGATCGTCGACACGTTGCGGTCGCAGCTGGTCGGGTGGATCGATGCAAGTCCCGACACCGATGTCGATGCCGTCCGCTTCCTCGCCGAGACCGAGGACCATGTCGTCGCCTCGTTGCGCGCCGAGGGACCGTGTGCCGGGACGGTGCTCGCCGAGCGCGTACCGCCGCTGCAGTTGCGCTTCGAGCCGGCGCCGGGGAAGTCGTACTCACGTCCGATGCGCATCACCTCGAAGGTGTTGGAGGTCCTCGCCGCTGACGGTCGCATCGCCCGGGGCCGACCCGCGGGAAACGACTTCACTTCGGCGGCCTGGACCTGGGCGCCGATCGACGCCTGGATCGACAGAGCGGAGCTCGATGCACTCGATGAGTCAGCGGCGCTCACGGCGCTCGTCGAGCGGTACCTACGGTCGAACGCGCCGGCCACGCTCACCGACATCGCGTGGTGGACCGGCGCACCGAAGCGATCGATCGCGCGCAGCCTGACCGAGCTCGACGCACGCCGTGTCGAGCTCGAACACGTTGGTGAGCCGGGCTACGTGTGTGCCGGTGACGAGCTCGACGCTCCACCCGTCGATGGCGCCGTGGCGCTCCTTCCTGGCCTCGATCCAACCACGATGGGGTGGAAGCAACGGCACTGGTACGTCGACGATGCGTCCACGACGGGTCTGTTCGACCGCAACGGCAACGCTGGTCCAACGGTGTGGATCGACGGCCGCGTTGTTGGTGGGTGGACGCAATGGCCCGACGGGACGATCGCCGTGCCGCCCGACGGTCACACCGCCGACCTCGGCGCGGTCGCGGCGCGTCTCGCGAATTGGCTCGGTGATGTCCGCGTCAAGTGGCGGTACCCGACGGCGGTGACGAAACAGCTCGATACAACGTCGTCGAGTTAGCCGAAGCGCCGCCGAGTCAGGCCTCGACGATCACGGCGAACGCGCCCGAGGGGTGCACGCTGCACGTGCCTTCGAACACGCCGGGTGTGGTGAACCGCTGGCGGAGCGTCTCTCCTGGTCCGAGGAACCACGGACCGAGGAAGTGGGGATCGTCGTCCTCGTTGCGGATGACGATCGTGTCGTACAGATCGGCGTTGAGTTCGGCGGGCAAGATGTCGAGCTTCTCGCCCTGCTCGACCCGTTCTGCGGATCCGTCCGGGATGACGAAGGTGAACGTCGGTTCGTTGCTCGCCTGGCCGTCACCGCCGCCACACGCCGTGCCGATCGCCACCAGCGCCGCCAGCATCACCGGAGCGATGATCGCCCGCAGGCGCGCTCCGGGTCGTGCAGATGCGGTCGGCGCTGGTGAAACGATCGTCGACATCAGGTGCTCTCTGCCTCGTTGACGATCACGGCGGTGACCATGCCGAACATCCCTTCGGTCCGCTCCACGTGGGTGAGGATGTGGCAGTGGAACACCCACGTCCCGGGCGTCTCCGCCTGGAACAGGATCGAGTAGCGCTCACCGGGGGCGACGTTGATCGTGTCGGCCCAATACGGCTGGTCGAGCGGGATGCCGTCCTTGGCGTACACCAGCTGGGGGAACTGATGGAGGTGCATCGGGTGCGAGGTCAGGCCCTCGTTGTAGTAGTGGAACACACCCCACTCGCCCTCGTTCATCACGTACGGCGCCGTGGCGGGGAAGCTTTTGCCGTTCAGTGAGAGCCCGATCGTGCCCGCGTCGTTGAGCACCATTGGCTCTTCGAAGGCCAGCTCGAGATCCTCTGGAATGGTGACGCCGGAGAACGTTTCGCCGTACGGGATCGGGTTCTCGCCGATCGTCAGCGGGGCGAACATGCCGTTGATCACCGAGGTTTGGCTGTGCATGTGCGCGTGGTACATGCCGATCGCCGGGTCGTCTGCGGTGAACCGATAGGTGAATGACTCACCGGTGCGGATCGGATCCTGGGTGTAGGGCGACACGCCGTCTTGGTCGTTGGGCACGTGAATGCCGTGCCAGTGGATGTCGGTCGACATCGGCGTGAGGTTGGTTAGCTCCACCTCGACCTCGTCGCCGACCTCGAGCTGGATCCACGGGCCCGGGACCTGACCGTTGTAGGCCCACGCCTCCACGAACTCGCCGGGCGCGACCTCCCACGGGATCACCTCGGCGACCAGCTCGAAGCGCTTGGTGCCGTCGGCGAGGATCTCGGGCTCGAGCACCTGCGCACCGAGGCCCTCGGTTTCTGCCGGGTAGGCGAGCATCGAGTCGATCATCAGCTGGTCGATCTCCTCGGCGGTGAACCCCGCATGTTCGCCAGCGATGTCGGCGGGCTCGAAGGCGTCGCCGTCGGTGATGGTCAGTTCGGCGACCATGCCCGACGCCTCGTGGCCCGAGATGTCGCAGTACAGCTCGTACGTGCCGGGGGCCAGCGTGCCGAGCTCCAGCGTGTCGACACCGCGCGATTGCATGTTGTTGCTGCGAATGCCGAGCTCGCGAACGGCCACGTTGTGCTCGATGGCGCCGGCGTTGACGACGTTCAGCGTGACCTCGCCGGCTGGCGCCGACAGCTCGCCCTCGATGGCGAATTCGGTGAGCGAGATGTCGAGGTCGCTCGACACCGCCGTGCCGCCGCCGGTGCCGCCACCGCCACCGTCGTCGTTGATGATCGCCACGAGCCCCAACACGACGAGGCCGGCGACCACGAGCACCACCAGCGCGGCACCAAGCGCAAAGATCGCACCGCTGATGAGCCGTCCACCGGGCTCTTCCGGGGTTGGTGCCGCCGAATCATCGGTCGGCGGACGTTCGATCACAGACATCAGACACACTCCTGGGGACACGGATACACGACGTTGAAGTCTCACGGCTGGCGTCGGCGGTCGTGAGGGTCGAAGGTCCCGAACCGGGCCCAGCCGTCAATCCCTGACCACCATGCCCCCACCGTGCGTATACGGGTGCGGCCGTCGATATCGGCCATGCTGGACGAGTGAGCGATGTCGCGTTACGCGAGAGCGACCGCCGGGAGTGGCGACGCCACCCGGGCGACGTAGCTCGTCTTGTCGCGTGGGCTGCGCTGCTCTTCTTCGCCCTGCTGCTGAGCGCCCTGATCCCCTCGGCCTTGCGCAGCGCCTCGGCCGATCTCGTCACCCTGTTCGCCGGGCTGCCGCAACCAGCGAGGTACGCGTTCGTCGGCGTGGCCCAGATGTCGATCGTGATCCTGCCCGTGCTGGTGCTCGGCTGGCTCTTCGTGCGCCGGCAACTCGCGGAGATCGGCAGCGTTGTCGCGGCCGGGGTGG
>JBCBSO010000413.1:0-4185 GCA_039819205.1 Actinomycetota bacterium | reverse complement strand
AAAACCTGTCATACGACATCTGGGGCGGGCTGGTGGTCGTCCCTGTCCTCGCAGTGGCCTCAATTCCGCTCGTTCACCGTGCCTTCGCCGACGAGCTGACGGCGCTGAGGCCCTGGGTGTGGCTTGGGATGTTCGTCAAGTTCGCCGGTGCGCTCGCCGGGTACAACGTGCGATTCGAGGCATACGGAGGGGCCGCCGACGCCGGCCGCTACCACAATGCCGGGAAGCTCATCGCTGGTGACGTGTACGAGGGCTTGGCAACGCCACTGTCGTTGATTCCGCGAGGCACCACGACCCTCTTCGTCGAGAACTTCACCGGTCTGGTGTACGGCGTCTCGGGGTCCAGCCGCCTCGGTGGATTCATGGTGTTCGCCTGGATCAGCTTCTGGGGGTTGTGCTTCTTCGTGAAGGCCGCTCACCACGCGGTTCCGCAGCTCGCAACACGCCGGTACGCCGTCTTGGTGTTCTTGTTCCCGTCACTCGTGTATTGGGGTTCAAGCATCGGCAAAGAGGCGCTCGTCGGTTTTTGCCTCGGGCTGACCGCGTGGGGAGCGGCGCTGATCCTGACGCGCCGGGGGAGTGGCTGGCTTGGACTCCTGCTCACAGCGCTCGGTCTGATCGGGGCGGCGATCGTCCGGCCACACTTCGCTGCAATCTGGGCGGGCTCGATCGTGATCGCGTTGGTCGCTCGATTCCTGATCGATCTGTTTCGGCCGCGTGAGGACGACGAGCGGCGACGAGTACAGGTCGGCACGATCCTGTTAGTCGGTGTGGCCGCCGTCGGCTTCTACGTCGTCGCCAACGTGGCCCTGGACTTCTTGCCGTCACCGGACGAGGAGGATCTGGCGATCACCGACGAGGTGACCGGCATCTTCGACGAGGTCGAGAGGCGCACTGCGACTGGCGGCTCGCAGATCGATGTGGTTTCGATCGACGGACCATGGGACTACCCGCTGGCGATCACTCGCACCTTGACTCGGCCGATGGTGATCGAGGCGAACAGCGTGGGGGAGTTGCTCCCTGCGTTGGAGATGACTGCGTTGCTCGGCCTCGGGCTGTTCTCGTGGCGCAGGCTCGCCCACGCGCCGAAGATGATGCTGACGACCCCGTATCTCGTGTTCGCAGCACTGTGCCTGATCACCTTCGGGTTCGCCTTCTCGAGCATCGGCAACCTCGGGATCCTCGTGCGACAACGTTCGTTGGTGCTCCCACTGCTGCTGGTGTTCTGGTGCCTTCCGCCATTGGTGTTTGCACGTGAGCGCGCAGCCGAAGCCTGGCGCCAGAAGCGATCGACCCTCGGTATGCCCGGCCGTCCAGACGCGCTCGCTGGCACCGCGAACGACTGATCGCGGCCGATGGAGCAGGTTCGCTCAGCGCCCGGCGAGGTGCCGGCGCTCCTCGCGATGACGTGGCTCGCCACGTATGCGTGCGTGCCAGAGACCGATCACCTTGCCGACATCGCCGTTGCGATCGTTGGCGTGTTGCTCATCGAACTCGGCACGCAGGCGGCGTCCTTGCTCGTTCACGTCGGAACGGCGTTGGTGATGCTCGGAGCCGGGTGGCACGGGGCGACGGGCCGAGCGTCGGCAGAGATCGGCGCCGTGTTTGCGTTTTGGCCGCTCGTGCTCGCGGGTGGTGCCGTCCTGGTCACGCCGTCGCCCCCGCCGCTGCACGTTCGCTTTGTGGCCGGATCGATCGGCGGAGTCGCCGCGCTCGCGGTGGCACGAACCGGGGCGTTGGAACCGACTGCAGTACCCGCGTGGGTCGCGATTGTGATCGCTGCGCCAATATCGGCGGTGCTGGCCCTGACGCTCAGCGCTCGGCTGCGCTGACGTCGTCGTCGGCGTCCGAGTCGTCAACCGGCGCCTCGCCCGCCGGATCGAGATCCTCCGGCGGGGGTTCGGTTGGGTCACCCTCATCGCCAGCATCGGTCGGCTCATCGATGGCTGGCGCCGTGCCGTTCGACTCGGTGGGCCACAGCGTTGGCGTTTCGATTGCCGACGGTTCGTGTGGCTCGTCCGGTTCGGGCTCGGCCGGCTCGTTGCGGGTCACCCACCAGGCGTCGGGCCGGGCGGTCGGGGCGTAGCGGTAGGCGGGCACCTCGTCGACCCGGCTGTCGGGTACGAGCACGCTCGTCCCGAGGATCGTCGTGTCGGCCGCGTGGAGTTGGTCCACCGCCCGGCCCCACTCGCGGCGATCGCTGATCTCGGCTGTGCCGACCAGCACCACGCCGTCGGACTCACCGGCGAGCATGATCGGGTCGGATACCGGTAGTACGGGAGGGGCATCGATCACGACGAGGTCGGACGCCTCGCTCAACGCTTCGATTGCCTTTCCCAGCCGGTCGGAGGCCAGCAGGTCGGCGGGGTCGATCGGTGCCGGCCCCGACGGCATCACCGCCATGTTCGGTTGGTCGTCGATGCGGATCACGGCGTCGCCCATTGAGCTCTCGCCCGTGAGCACCGAGGCCAATCCATGGTCGTTGGCCACGCGGAAGCGACGGTGGACCTGTGGCTTGCGCAGGTCGCCGTCGATCAGCACCACCTTGCGGCCCGCAGTTGCCGCTGCTGCGGCGAGGTTCGCGGCAACTGATGACTTGCCCTCACCGGGTCGCGGGCTGGTGACGACGATCACGGTGTGGCCCTCGTCGTGCATCACGAACTCGAGCGTGGTGCGAAGCGTGCGGTAGCCCTCGGACTCAGTCGAGTTCGGCGATGTGAGCACCACGACGTCGCTGGTGCCGCGTGCTGACAGCGGAACGCGGGGGATCGTCGCGAGATTTGGCGCGTTGGCGATCTTGGCCAACTGGCGACCGGAGTGGATCACTGGGTCGAACCACACGAGTGCGGCGGCGGCGATCAGCCCGATGAGCGCGCCGAGGGCGGCGGCGAGCACCACGTTGCGCACGAGTTGGCGATCGGGCTCGGCCGAACCCGGTGTCGCTTCATCGACCAGGGTGCCCGCATCGCTCGTCGCCAGATACGCGGCAGCGACTGCGTTGGCGGCGCTCGCCGCAGTGTCGGCGTTGGTACTCGTTGCGGTGAATTCGATCACCTGGCCGCCGTCGGCGAGCTGGGCGTCGATCGTCGGGCCGTCGCCCACCACGTCCCGGGCGATCAGCGTCACCTCAGAACCCGAGGCGATCACCAACTCGGTCGCGGCTTCGCCGTCGCTGACCAAGACCGATGACGTAGCGGTGAACGTCTCGGTCGACACCAACGTGGAGATCAGCGCAACGAGAGCGGCGACCACCGCCGGGATCACCACGAGGAGACCGCGACGGCCGATCGCAGCGATGAAGGAGCGGGCGGACATCGCAGGGAATCGTAGGGCCGGATCGCCGCGACCACGATCATCCTCGGACGTGTCCGATCGCATCGATACGCTCTCGCCACGATGCGCACCTCGTGGATCGTCTATGCCGTGCTCGCCGTGCTCGGCGTCTGCGCCGGTCTGCTCGTCGCTGGCATCCCCGATCGACAGGCATCCGATCAGGTCGTGGTCGCCGGATCGGTCGTCGCACCGAGCACCGAAGCGCTGGCGACCGAACCCGAGGTGACCATCAGCCCGTCGCCGACGACCACGGCTGCGCCAACCACCACCTCGGCACCGCCCACCACGGCCGCTCCTACCACGACGGCCGCCCCGCCGCCCGCTGAACCGCCGCCGATCGACCGGGCATCGGTGGCGCTCGTGGTGGCCAACGGATCGACGATCGGCGGCATCGCTGGTACCACGGCCGATGCTGCCAGTGAGCTCGGCTGGACCAACGTGTCGATCGGCGATGGCACCGAGGTATTCGGCGGCACCGTGGTGTACTTCGTCGACGGATTCGGCGACGCCGCCAACCAATTGGCCGCTGACCTGGGCCTGGAGGGCTTCGTGGTCCCCATCGACGGGGCCCCAGCGTTGCAAGGGGATGCGCTCGAAGGCGCCCAAGTGCTGCTGTATTTGGGCAACGACCGCGCCGACGCCGGCTGAGATCCGGACGAGTCCGGACCGTAGAACCCCTGTGCGCACACGCTCGGTGTTGCTATGCTCACGCATGTCCTAGGAGGACTGCTGTGGCGATGAAGCGGATCGGACTGACCCTGATGGTGCTCGGCACCATGCTGTTCGGCCTTAACGCGACCGTCAACGCAGGCGGATACCCGCCCGGCAACCAGCCGACGCTGTCGCTGTCGC
>JBCBSO010000412.1:0-4204 GCA_039819205.1 Actinomycetota bacterium | reverse complement strand
GCGTCGCTCCAACGGGCCACGTGCACGTAGTTGTTCACGTACTCGCCACCGGCACGAAGGCTGAATCGACCGGTCATGGTCACAACAGTGACCATGACGTCCGCGTCGACGACAATGTTGCGCTCGCCTACGGCGAGCCGCTCGAAGTTCGCGTAACTCTCGGTGAGATAGTCCCGAATGGCTCCTGCGCCAACGAGTTCCTCCGGCGCCAGGCCGGTCGCATACGGGAACCTCAACACCGCATCATCGGCCGCCAAGGCAAGAAGGCCATCGACGTCGAGCGCTTCGAAGCATGCGAGGTAGCGCTCGCACAGCGCAGCCAATTGATCTCGGTTCATCAACACTCCCTCATGTCGGTCCGTCCGGTCGGTGCGGTCGGTGGCGGACACGAGTGACCGCTACTGACCAATCCTGGGCGATCGAACGTAGCGATGGCCCACCGCGAGCGGAATGCCTGATCCTCCACATCATTTGCCGGATCCTCCGACGGGGACCCGGCGCGTGTGCGTAGCAGGCCGACATCCCTATTGTCGGTGGCAATGCGGGCGCAAGGGGAGCTAGCGGTGTCGAACGTCCGCGACCACGCGCTGCAGCGCTGCCGACTTCGAGACGCCGTCGCCGCGCTCGCCGTTCACGAAGGCCTTCGTCCGACGCACCTTCCTGGCGTGCTCGTCTACCGCTCCGACTCGCCAACGGCCCCAGTCGGATCGGAGTACCGCCTCGGGTTGTGCGTCGCAGTGCAGGGCCGCAAGCGAGTGCTCTTCGGCGAACAGCACATCGAGTTCGATCCGATGAACGGGCTGTTGGTCGGGCTGCCACTGGCACTGCAGTCGAGCGTCGTCGATGCCAGCCCTCACCTGCCGTGCCTCACGATGGTGGTCGGAATCGCCCCCGCCCACGTTCGCGAGATCGCCGCGCGTACGAATATCCGCATCGCCTCACAGGACGTGCCTACGCCCGGTCTCCAACGGATTCCGCTCGACGGCGCGCTGCTCGATGTGCTGGTGCGTCTCGCCACAGCGAGCGCAGACATCACCGATGCGCATGTGCTCGGTCCGGGCCTCCAACGCGAGATCACCTATCGACTGCTGCAAACCGACGACGGCGCGTTCCTCGGCACACTGGCCGACGACGCCTCGCACGCCAGCCGTGTCGAGCGGGCGATTGCTCACATTCACGACGACCCCGCACGAACGCTCACCATCTCGGACCTCGCCCGCATCGCCTGCATGAGCCCATCGTCGTTTCACCACTCGTTCAAGGGCGTGACGTCGCTGACTCCACTGCAGTACGTGAAGCGCACCCGGCTGCAGGTCGCGCGCACCCTGCTGTTCGACACGACGCTGAGCACCCAACAGGTCGCAACGCACGTCGGCTACTCCAGCGCATCACACTTCAGTCGCGACTTCAAGGCACTCTACGGACTCCCGCCGAGTCGCTGCCGTTCCTGACTCGACGACATCGCACCCGCCCTCGGGTCCCCTTCTCCACCGCGCAGTGCGTCGTGGGATGATGACGCAACCGGTGCGTTGCCGACACCGCGCATGACACCCTCATCCGATATGCCGTACCGCGATCCTCACCCCATCGACGGTGCTACGGCTCAACAACTGTGGGAGCGCGCCGACCGTGCACTTCCCGGTGGTGGTGTCTACCTCACCCGAAGCGCTGATCTCGCCGGCCGCGGTGTGCTACCGGGATTCATTGCCGCGGCGTCCGGAGCCCACGTCACCGACGTCGACGGACGCCGCTACATCGACTACCTCGGCGCCAATGGACCCAACATCCTCGGATACCGACACCCCGAAGTGGAGGCTGCGGCCGAACGTGTGCGCGCGAGCATCACGACGGCATCGATCTTTCCGCCGCAGCTGGTTGAAGTGGTGGAACGCCTGCTCGCCACGTGGACTGACATGCACTGGGGCGTCGTCGCCAAGAATGGCTCGGAGGTCGTCAGCCTGGGCGCACGCGTGGCTCGCCAGCACACCGGCCGCACCCAGGTCGTCGCCTTCACCCACGCCTACCACGGCAACGACCCCGAGCTGGCAGCGAGGCCACCCGCAGGGCCGCTTACCGACCTCACCAGCGACGTAATGCGCATCCCGTGGAACGATGCGCAACAACTCGCCGACACGCTGACCGCACGCGGCGATGACATCGCGGCCATCCTTCTCAATCCGATCGACCAACGCCCGCTCGTTCGCACCACATCGGCGAGCGATGACGTTCTTGCCGTCATCCGCGCCGCCCGCGAGCGATTCGGCACGCTGCTCGTGTTCGACGACGTCCGCCACGGTCTGCGGATGCATCCGCAGGGCACCCATCGCCTGCTCGGTCTGGAGCCGGATCTGATCGCACTGGGCAAGGCCCTCGGCAACGGCTACGCGATCTCGGCGGTGCTGGGTGCGGAAGAACTGCGGACCGCAGCTCGCCAGATCATGTTCACCTCGACCTACATGTTCGAGGTGCCGCCGATGGTGGCGGCCATGACCACCCTCGACGTATACGAACGAGACGACGTGTTCGATCGCATTACGCTCGCCGGCACTCGGCTACGCGACGGCCTGCTCCAGGCCGCGGAGACTGCGGGACACGACATATCGATCTCGGGACCGGTCACGATGCCCACCTTGTTGTTCCACAACGATCCCGAGGCGATGCGCGTTCGCACGTTCGCGCGGGCAGCGGCCGAGCACGGAGCGATCTTGCATCCGTTGTTGAACTGGAATCTGTCGGCCGCGCACACCATCGACGTCATCGACGCCACGATCGACATCGCGGCCACCGCGTTCGAGGCGGTCGAGACGTAGCCGCAACTACGTTGTCCCTGTGGGTGACCTCACCACTCAGTCGCCGTCACTCGCCGCTGACTTCGTGCGCGACGGCTATGTCGTTGTACCCGAACTCGTCGGCGCCGGCGATCGCGCTCGGGTGATCGACGACAGTGAACGATTCCGGTCGGGCGAATACCCCGTGTCGAACCTGCCCGACGATGGCGACATCCTGGCGGTCCACTTTCCCCACTGGGTCAGCCCGGTCGCCGCCGACCTCGTCGCCCACCCCGGCATCGTCGACGTGGTGTCGACCGTGGCGGGAGCGCATCTGCCCGAGTGGGACGGCGCCGCCAAGTGCATGCAGTCGATGCTGTTCTTCAAGCCCCCGGGTCTGCAGGGCCAAGCCTGGCATCAAGACGAACGATTCATCCCGACCCGCGACCGTTCGCTCGTCGGTGCGTGGATCGCCCTCGACGATGCCACGATCCATAACGGGTGCCTCTGGGTGCTGCCTGGGTCGCATCGCATGGGACGGCTGTTTCCGACGCAACCGCACAACCGTGCCGACGAGTTCGACCCCACCGACGAGGCGTATGGGTTCGACGACGGCGACGCCGTTCCCGTTGAGGTCGAGGCCGGGTCGGTGGTGTTCTTCAACGGCTACCTGTTGCACCGCTCCTTGCGCAACCGCAGCGACCGCACGCGGATGGCGTTGGTCAACCACTACATGAACGCCTGGTCGCCACTGCCGTGGATGATGCATGAGGGTGTCGACGTCGCAACCGCCGACTACCGCGTCGTGACACCGGTGAGCGGGACCGACCCGTACCCGGAACGGGGCCTCTCCGACCCACCCGCGACGACGTTCGTTCGACCAAGCGAGCGCGCCTAACACACGATCCGGTCCGGGCACAGCGCCCGTCGCCCGCGACGCCCATACCGACTACGACACCGCCGGCCGGTCGCCGGCTCGGGCGGCCTGCGACGCTGCCGCCAATATCGGGGCGAGCGTGCGCCAACGGCGCTGCCGCCCGCGGTAGAAGAGCCAGGCAAACGCGTAGACGACCGGCGTCAGCACCCCGGCGTCGATGTCGACGCGGTCTTCGTAGCTGCAGCGTGTGGCGTCAATCGGGGTCGTGATGAGTCGGTGGCGCCACGTGCGGACGGCGCCACCGTGCTCGTCGGAGATCACTACCTTCGCATCGTGGTCGATCGCCTCGACGCACAGGGTGTGAATCGAGAACGGCACGACTCCGAACAGGAACGTCCAGCCACTGATCTCCATACCGACCTCCCACGGCCCCTCCACCCGCTCAGCTGCCGGGTAGCGCACAAGACCTCGGGCGACGTGGACGAAGGCGTGCGGCGTCTGGACGGCTGGCCACACCACCTCGGCAGGAGCATCGAGAACGGTTGTGACCGAGAGGGTG
>JBCBSO010000411.1:0-4205 GCA_039819205.1 Actinomycetota bacterium | reverse complement strand
TGGAGCCTCGAACGCGCTGGTATCACGGTTGCCGAGCGCCAGCGAGGGCATCACCATGGTGCCCTCAGCGAAACGCAGGCCGCGGTAGTCGATCGTTTCGCTGGCGAAGCGACCGGTCCCGCGCACTGCGCCGTTGTACCGCATCAGTTCTTCCACGGCGCGTGGCGCAACCTCGGGCTGCTCGGCCAGCAGGCGCCATTGGTCGGGATGCTGGGCGAACACGGCAATGGCGCAGCCGAGCTGGTTGCGCGTCGTGTCGGTTCCGCCAACGATCACCGCATTGACCATCATCACCAACTCGTCGGTCGACAGGCGGTCGCCGGCCTCTTCGGCAGCGATGAGATCGGTGAGCAAGTCGTCGCGCGGGTCGTTCCGCCGTTCGGCGATCATCGTCCGGGTGTATTCGTCGAGCTCACGCTGCGCAGTCCGAATCATGTCGAGTTCGTCGGCGGCGTTGCCATCGAAGATGCGCAGGACGTCTTCGGCCCAGCGAGAGAACAACTTCCAGTCGTCCTTCGGCGCCCCGAGCAACTCACAGATGATCGGGATCGGATAGGGCTCGCAGATGTCGGCGACGATGTCGGCGCGCCCGGCGGGCGCGACCTCATCGATCAGTCCATTCACCACGTCGCGCATGAACGGCCGCAGACGGTCGGCCGAACGCGGCGAGAACGACTTGGCGACCAGGCGCCGCAAACGCATATGCACGTCACCTTCGGCCGACAGGATCGACACCCGACCCTCGGCCTCGGCGAGGTAGTCCGGATCGCTGATTCCCGCCATCTCCGCTGCTTTGGCGGCCGCGCTGTGCCAACGTTTGTCGCGCAGCACGGCGAGCACGTCGTCGTAGCGCAGAATGACGTACCCCACTGGCGTTCGAGCAATCCAGTGCTCGGTGGCCAGCGCCGACATACGGGCGCGAATCTCGTCGTCGCTGATCGGCCCGTCCATCCCGATCGTTGGTAGATCGGCATCGGCAACCGGCACGGGCCGTTCACCGCCGTCGATCGTGTCGTCATCGGTCATCGCTGTTGCCCCCATGTGCCCGAGCGTAGGGGCCGACCGCTACGTCTGGTCGAGCCCGACGAGACCGTCCAGAATGAAGTCGAGCACGATTTCGAAGCTGCTCCCGGTGTCGCCGTCGATGTGTTGCTGGACATGCGCCGCCATGCGCGGCGCATCGGCGTCGGCGAGCTGGTCCATGTACTGGTGAATGCGCTCATCGGCGCCCTCATCCGCCAAGCCAACATCCATCGCCTGTGCCTGGATCGTGTAGCCGAGCACATGGTTGTTCACCGCGTGGAACCCGACATGCTCAACGTGCTCCGATACACCGAGCGTCGCAAGCCGCTCGAGGAGCAGTTCCATCGCCGCGGTGCGATGTGGCCCAGGCATGTGCCCGAGCCACAGGTCGCTTGCCCAGCGATGGTCGACCAGCACGGTGCGCATGGCGATCGCTACGGCACGCACACCCTGCACCGGATCGTGATCGTCGGTGGTGGTCGCCAGCGGCACGATGTCGGCAGCAACCTCGTCGACCATCGCGGTGAGCAACTCGTTCTTGTTGGCGACGTGGTTGTACAGCGACATCACCTCGAACCCCAGCGTGGCCGCGAGTTTGCGCATGCTCAGTGCGGCGATCCCCTCGTGGTCGGCGAGTTCGATGGCCGCGCCCACGATGGCCTCGCGCGTGAGCGGCGGGCGAGTGCTTCGCCCGCCCTCCCCCGGTGGGCGATCTGTCACGACCATGTGGGTTGACAACGTACACCGTACGGAGTACAACGTACAGCGTACGTTCAAACGTACACCGTACGCATACACCGCCAGCACGAGTCCGCCCGATCCGCAGCACCACAGGAGCTCAGATGCCCACCCACCCCACCGCGATCGACCCAGCAAATCCGCCAACCGGCTCGCTGCACTTCGTGCCCGAGACGATGCGTGCAGTGTGGGCCGACCGGTACGGCGACCCGACGGTCCTCGCCCGGCGCGACGACGCCCCAATCCCCCAACTCGGTGAGCACGACATGTTGGTGCGTATCCACGCCTCGGCGCTGAACCCGCTCGACTGGCACCTCACGACCGGTACGCCCTACTTCGTGCGACTCGTCGCTGGTCTTCGTCGACCGAAGCGAACAACGCCTGGCGCCGACATGGCCGGGACGGTGGTGGCCCTCGGCACCAGCGTCACCGAGTGGCAGACGGGCGACGCGGTCGCCGGCGAGTCATCCCGGGGCGGCGGCTGTGGCGAATACGCCGTGCTCGATGCTCGGCATGCGGTTGCCAAGCCCGACGACGTCAGCTTCGACGCGGCAGCGGCGACACCAGTGGCGGGCTTGACCGCCATCCAGGCCCTGCGGACACATGCCGCGGTGCAGTCGGGCGAGCGGGTGTTGATCAATGGTGCGGCCGGCGGGGTCGGCACATTCGCAGTCCAGATCGCACGCGAGATGGGGGCGACCTTCACCGGGTTCAGTAGCACCCGCAACATCGAGATGGTCGCTGGCCTCGGCGCCGAGGTCGTGAACTACACGGTCGACGACATCACCCAGCGGGTAGGCGAGTTCGACGTCCTGATCGACAATGTCGGCAACCTCGGGGCATCGTCGGTCGAGCTGCTCGCGGAGGGCGGGCGCTATGTAATGGTGTCCGGACCGAAGAGCAACCCATGGCTCGACCCGGTCCCCACCATGCTGCGAACCCGCTTGCGCTTCATTCGATCGGGGCGGTCGTTTCATCAATTCACGGCGTCGCCCGTCCGCAGTGACCTCACGTCGTTGATGGAGTTCCTGCAGTCTGGCGCCATTGCGCCCCAGATCGACCGAGCGATCGGCCTCGACGACGTCGCCGATGCGCTCACCGAGATCGGCCACGGCCACGTCCCGGCGAAGATTCTGGTGCACCCGAACTGAACCCACCCAGACCACGGTCTGCCCACCAGAGCACTACCTGGCCCAGTTGCGGCATGTAACCGAACGGCGGCCATCACTTGAACAACGAATGAACGACTCGCTCTAGTTCTTGAACGAGTCCAGAATTCATGCGAAGATCATTGCGTAGATGGTTCGCAGTGCTTCCACCCCCGCTCACGATGCCGCATCTGACGATCCGGCCGCGGTGCTTCGCCAACACGGCCTGAACGTCACTGCCCAGCGCCTCGCGGTACTGCGCTCGGTGTCCGAGCACCCCCACGGGACCGCGGACGCCGTGGCGACACAGGTCCGCGAAGAGATCGGCACGGTGTCGCGGCAAGCGGTCTACGACGCACTTGGCGTGCTCTCCGATCGCGGCATCTTGCGGCGGATCGCCCCGACTGGGTCAGCAGCCCGTTACGAGCGCCGAATCGGCGACAACCACCACCATCTCGTGTGCCGCGGATGCGGCGCCATGGTCGACGTCGACTGTGATCTCGGCGACACACCATCGCTGACCACTGCCGCAGAACACGGCTACACGATCGACGAAGCCGAAGTCGTGTATTGGGGCCACTGCCCCGAATGCCAAACCGAGCCGGCGGTCGAACCCGCGCCGAGCTGAACGTCACCTCCGAACACCATCGACGCCACGACCCAGCCACACCACTCTCAACCCACCCATCAAGACCACTCATCCAGCCCACACATCCAGCCCACACATCAACAAGGACCCAACGAGGAGAACATGAGCGACCAGACCGCCGCCAGCCAGTGCCCGATCATGAGCCAGAAACATCAGGCGGTAGGCCAAACGGCCAACCAGTTCTGGTGGCCAGAGCAGCTCAATCTGCGCATCCTGCGCCAAAACGACCCGGCGTCGAACCCGATGGGCGACGACTTCGACTACGCCGCGGCCTTCAACAGCATCAACTTCGACGAACTCGCCGCCGACGTCGACGCGGTAATGACCGACTCCCAAGAGTGGTGGCCTGCCGACTGGGGCCACTACGGCGGCTTCATGGTGCGCATGACCTGGCACGCCGCCGGCACCTACCGCATCGAAGACGGCCGTGGAGGCGGCGGCACCGGCGCCCAGCGCTTCGCTCCGCTCAATAGCTGGCCCGACAACGTCAACCTCGACAAGGCCCGCCGCCTGCTGTGGCCGGTCAAGCAGAAGTACGGCGCCAATCTGTCGTGGGCCGACCTGCTGATCTTCGCCGGCAACCGGGCGATCGACACCATGGGACTCCAGACATTCGGATTCGGCGGCGGCCGTCCCGACATCTGGGC
>JBCBSO010000410.1:0-4211 GCA_039819205.1 Actinomycetota bacterium | reverse complement strand
CACCATCAAAGAGCTCGAAGCGAAGAACATGATCCGTCGCGAGAACGGAGTGGTCATCGACGCCGAGAGCGGCAAGCCGTTCGCCGGCGACATCGATGCGGTGGCGATCCTCGACGCCAAGACCGGCCGCCCGGTGACCGGTCAGCGGTATCAGGACATCGTCGAGAAGCTCAAGCAGTCAGGCGTCCAGGCACAGCACGGCGCCGAGGCGAATCTGGTCGGCGACATCGTGCGGAAGGCGACCGAAGGCCTCGACCCGCGATCGGTGGAGTACAAGCAGGCCTACGAAGAGGCGTACACGTCGGCGACCCGTCTCGCCGACAAGCTCAACCAGAACCACTTGAAGGGCAAAGAGCAGGTGTATTGGACCCACGCCCGCGGCACCTACAAGGGCCCGCAGGCCAACAAGGTGGGCGACTGGTACGAGATGACGAGTGGCGACGTCCCCACGGCCCCGATCGACGCCCGCACGATGGCCATGCCCGCCCGCCCGCTGACCGACTAACGCCCCTCCGAAATTCTGTCGACTCGCCGCGCCACGCGCCGGATTTCGGCAGAAGAACCGCGAACGGGTGTTCGGTCCTCACCGAAATTCTGTCGATTCGCCGCGCCTCGCGCCGGAATATGGCAGGAGAACCGACGCTGCGCTGCCCGTCGGTGGTCAGGAGGAAGGGAATGTCGCCCAGCGATCGGCGACCTGCCAGCGAGCGATCCAATCGTCGAGATAGGCCCGATCGAGGACGACCCCTGCTTCGAGGATCGACCGGATGTCATCGCGATCCCGTGGACGCCACGCGATCAGTTTGTGGATGATCACGTCTTCAGGAGCCAACACGTTGTCGCGAGCACGGTCCAAGGCGACCCGCTGATACTCGACTACCGGCAACAAGATGTCGATCGTCTCGGCGCCGCGATGGCAGCGGATGAGGTGCGCCGCTTCGCCCACGTCGGCGACGACCTCGACCTCATATCCGGCGTCACGCAGCCGCCGCTCGAGCCGTGGATCGAACGCCGCGAGGGTGTCAACGTCAGTGGTGAAGCGCGGTGTTGCGCGGTAGTGGTTTGCCGCAAGCGCTCCGACGAGGGTCCATTGCAGGCCGAGGCCGTCAAAGATCTCAGCGATCGATGCGAGCCATGCCGAGGGATCGTGCTCGCTCATAGAAACCTTCCTCGGGCGCTCGATCGCTGAGCGGCACACGCCCGTGCCGCTCGCGATTGGCGTTGATCGCAGCAAGGATCTCGCCACGCTGCTCGGGTGTTCCGCGCTCGTCGGTCTCAGCAGCGGCGAGATCGCGCCCGATCCGCTTCATCTTCGCCCGATCCCGATCGCTCACGTGCTCGGACCCCACGACCGTCAATGTTACCTGTGGGCCTCTACCGCCCGGAGCTGCCGGACGCCACAGCCCCACCAAAATCCAGGGGATATCCGGCGCCACGCGCCGGATTCCGCGAACAGAACCGCTCCGGTACCGGCGGCTTGGAGGCACGCTGGCGCCGATTTGGCGCCAACACATCTATCATGGCGCTCATGCCGAGTATCCAAGTGAAGGACGTGCCCGACGAGGTACACCGCACGCTGCGTCGCCGTGCGGCCGGGGCGGGGATGTCACTCCAGGAGTACCTTCTTGGGCGGCTACGCGACGACGCCGCCACGCCGACGATCGACGAAGTGCTCGACCGCGCTGGCGCCCGCGCAGGCGGCCGCGCTCCACTTGCGTCGACGGTCGACGCGTTGCGCAACGATCGTGATGTGCGGTGATCGTTGTCGACGCCAGCGTGGTGGCCACCGTGCTCGCCGACGACGCCGACGATGGTGATCGTTTGCGCAGCCGACTCCGCGGTGAACGTCTGGCAGCACCAGAGCTGATCGACCTCGAAGTCGCCTCGGTGTGGCGTCGGTTGCACACCTCCGGCGCGCTCGACGAGCGTCGGGTGAGGATGGCGTTCGAGGACCTCCACGATCTGCGCATCGAACGGGTCTCCCACCAGCCGCTGCTCGACCGCTGCTGGGCGCTGCGCCACAACCTCACGATCTACGACGCTGCCTATGTCGCGCTCGCCGAGCTGCTCAACGCCACGCTCCTGACCGGCGACGCCCGCTTGGCGTCAGCACCCGGCCCCGAATGCCCGATCGAGGTGGCCTGACCCCAGCCCGCACCGAAATCCAGGGGATATCCAGCGCCACGCGCCGGATTTCGACAGGAGAACCGGGTGGGCGCTGGCACGTCCACCGAATTGTGTGTGGTTTCGTGCGCCTCGCGCCGGCAATCCCCGGTATTTCGGCGGAGACGTGAGTGGAACAGACGATGGAACACCACAACGTCGTGAAGCGCATTCGAGTTGGTGTGGCCGTACCGGTCCTGGCGTTGGTCGTGGCAAGTTGTAGCGGCGGGTCGAGCGAGGAGGCCGCCGGTCCCGCGGAGTGGACGTCGGTCGCCGAACTCGACCCCGACGAGGTCACCGGGCCGATCGCCGAGATCGCCGACGCGTTAACTACCGACTTCGGATCGGCGCCGGCGGCTGGCGCAGCACTGATCGCGGCGGCGGCACGCGGCTATCACGGCGAACAGATCTTGGCCGGCGTCGCCGCTGACGGTCTCCAGACGAACGGCACGATCGTGATCGATGGCGAGTTGATCGAGCCGATCGACGAGCCGGGATACTTCGTCACGATCCCCGCCAGGGTTCTGGAACGATCAACGCCCAACCCGGATCTGCACGGCATTCGTGTCGCCCAACAGGCTGACGATCCGATGGAGTGGTTCGAGAAGCTGCAGGGAATCGTCGAGGGCTCCGACGGACCCGAGCGCGACGCGGGAAGAGCCACGCTCATGGTCATCGTCGGGTTACTTCGATCGGGCTACTCCGCTGAGCAGATCTTGAGCTTGGTGTTCTCTGCCAACTTCAACGTCGAGGGGTTTCTCATCCAGGGCTGCGCGGTCGTGGTCGACCCCGACGGCGACGGTCCGGTGCTCAGGGTCAAGGGCGGCGAGTTCGAAACGGCGCTCCCCGACCATGCGCCACAACCGGAGTGCGTCGATGCGGCCAGCAAACAGGAAGTTGAGCCGGACTCAACCACCGCGGCGGGCACCGAGGCCAGCACGGATTCACCGGCGGCGTCCGAGGGAGGGGTCGGTGACGGTACGTACACCGGGTCGATCGACACGTCGGTCGGCGGGTTGGACGGGTTCATCGAGAGTTCTCAGTGGCTGGTCGACAGCAACACGGCCTCGATGGAGGTGACCGACGGCGCCGTCGTGACGTTCCGTGCCGCGATCAGCGGCGTCGGCGCCTCGAACGTCAACGTCGCGTCGGGTGAACGTCTGTGCGAGAACGATCTCGAGATCGTCGCCGAGCTCCTCGATCCCTCGATCGTCGAGATGAGCGACACCCAGGCGAGCTTCGAGGTGGAGTACGCGCTGCGGCAAGGCGAAGGGTCGGGATCCGCGTGCTTCGACGACTCAGGCGCGGCGAGCGAGCAGGTCACCCGACTCCAGCTGACCGTGGACTTCACCGCCGACGGCGCGATCGCCACCGCTGGCACCGACCTCAGCATCCCGATGACGCGCTGAGTCCCCACAGAAAAACCGGGGATTCCAGGCGCCTTGCGCATGATCTCGCGAACAGAACCGCATCATCGCCGCCGATGCACCGATCTGTTCGCAAAATCCGGCGCCGTTCTCACGAAATCCGCGGTTTTTCGGGGAGGGCGCACGTGGAACAGCGGATGGAACACCTCCATCTACGTGGAGCGACGAGAGGTGTTCAGCGGCGCGATCGTCGCCGGGCTACTGGTGGTGGTCTCGGCGTGCGGCGGAGGGTCGGACGGCGGAGGTGACGACGCCACGGACGGAACCGACGGGGCAACCACCGGCGGCACGACCGATGCCATCGAGACGACCGACGGCGAGTTCGGCGAGCTCGACATCGAGGGGCTCCCGAGCCTGGAGGAACTCGACGAAGAAGGCGGCGACGACCAGCGCCCGGCGTTGATGTCGGAGCTCGGCACTCCCGACGCGTTCCGCATCAGCTTCGACGAGGTCGACGGCCGCGCTTCCCGCTACGAGACGTGGATCTACCACGAAGCGGCGTCACAGGTGGAGCTGATCGACGGCGAGGTCCTCTGGACCGTGTCGCTCGACGAGCTCCCCGATGGCACGATCTATCCCCTCGCCTACAACCCGAACGAGTTCACGCTCCTCGCCGGCAAG
>JBCBSO010000409.1:0-4214 GCA_039819205.1 Actinomycetota bacterium | reverse complement strand
TTCGAGCTCACCCACTCGACAACGCGCGCACGGGCCGACCGACCTCAGTAGCACATAACGGCACGTCGAGCGTGTGGAGGCGCGCTCGGGAATGGCGCGGTGCCTGTGTCCGTCGATTCCGATCTGAGTTGACCGCCCAGCGGTGCCGGTTCTGCGCTCTCGTTCGGGCGCAGCGTCGTTGCGTGACTGAGGAGCGGCCCCGATCCGGCCGTAAGGCGATAGTCGGCGGATCGGTGTGGGCCAGGCCAACGGCTGGTTGGTTCCGGCCACTGTCCCGCACTTCACCTTTGATGGCGTACGTTTCTTGCAGGTGATGTTCTTCGCGGTGGGTACGAACATGGATGCAGAGCGGCTGCGCCGTTGGGTCCCGTCGGCGCAACGGCTCGGCGTTGCATCGCTGACCGGGTTCACCTTGAGTTGGGCACAAGCGAAGTTCGCAGGGCGGGAAGCTCACACCCGTACGCACCGGCAAAGCGGACGACGTGATCTGGGGAGTCGTGTACGAAACGGACGCGGTCGGTCGGAAGCAGATCGACGACGGACAGCGAGCGGCTGGTTATCGCGAGGAGCCCGTGACTGTTGTGACTCGGGCAGGGGTCGAGCACCATGTGTCGGTGTACGTCGCCGGGGCCGACCTTGTCGATGGATGGATGATGCCGATGCGGTCGTACAGAGATCCGATCGTCGATGCAGCACGATCGATCGGGCTTCCTGCGCAATACGTCGACAACCTCGCACAAACGCCCGTTGCAGATCCTTAGACGAGACCGCACAGCCGACAGCCGAAAGTCGATTCTGATTGTCGTCAGCGTGTGAACGCCCAGGTGATCATGCGGGGAATCTCGTCGTACCAGAACTCGCCGCCGTGCTCACCGTTGCGCTGTTCGAGGACGACGTCCGCACCCGCCTCGCTGAGTGCGTCCGCCCACCTGCTCGCGTTGTCGAAGAACCATTGTTCCTGCGTCCCGCCGACCAAATAGGTGTGGGGAACCTCGTGCGGCAGCTCACGACCAGTCGGTGTGAATCCACCACCAGGCGAGGCGCATAGGACGATGCCGAACTTCGTGGGGTGGCGCAGCCCCATGGCCAGCGCGAATTCACCACCCAACGAGGCGCCCCAGACGGCAGTGCGCTCCGCAGGCAGCCGAACGTCGAACCGAGAGGTCGCCCATCCGAACACCTCCTCGACGAAGAATTGTTCGAACGCCTCGAAACGCTCACCTCCGAACGACTCGACGTACTCGTGGAGGCGTCCATCGTCATCGGTGAGACCGTGAACTCCGACCACCAGCGTTGAGGGACCCTCCGGTGAGGCCTCAAGTGCTCGAGCGAGCCGTTCGGTGTGCCATCCGCCATCGGCGGCATAGATGACCGACTCGGGTGATCCAGGCGGCACGTACGCGGTCACGCTGCGGCCGCCGTCGAAGTTGAACGTCTCGTTGACCAGCGAACCGCTCAGCGGAGCCACGGGAGCATTCTCGCGCTGCAGGCGGGCGGTTCGGACCGCGTGAGAACGTTCAATCGCTGACCCGGCCGAACCCACGCGAGAACGGCACGTATGCGCACGAGTCGGCGCAGAAGCGCCTGGCCCGTCGGTGGCAGCTGCCGATCGCGTCGGCCAACACAGATAGCGCGGAGCGGTGCGCATGGCGCCGCGAGCGACCTGTCGCTTGGGTGACGTTCCAGCCAACATACGGCACCCCTGTGTGCGATTGATTGCTCGGAAATGGTCCCGGTTCTATGGGATTCGGGGAACCGATCGACCGGCAGCGGAGTCTCATGTTCATGAGCCCAAGCGTTCGGGTTGACGGTGGATTTCTGCGGAGACCTGCCCATTCGACCGCTGCCAAGGGCAAGAACGGCACCTGCCAGTCGACGCCGCTCGTCGCATCCTCCACATCGCCACGCAACACGAGCCGAGCGTTCATATTCGACCTGCTGATCGGGTTCGCCCTCATCACAGGACTCCTCATCCCCATCAGCACCAACCTGGGCGACACCCGGCCGGCGTCGGCGCTCGCCCCGACAGCGGCCGCTCCACCGTCGGGCGAAGAAGATGACGGCTCGTCAGTCGACCCCGCCACCAACGCGGCACCCAGTGATTTCACGCTGCGCATCGTGACCGCGTTGAAGCTCGCGCTGGCCGACCAGGCGAGCCCGCCGACCGCCGAGCGTCTCCCGCTCGACCCGACGCGACCCCAGCCACTCACGAACCCGGTCGCCATCCTGTACGGCGACAGCCTCTCGTGGGAGTCGCGCCCGCACTTCATCGCAGCACTATCGGGTCGGCCAGGCCTCGCCGTGTACGAGCGAACGTTCGGCGGCACGGCGATCTGCGACTGGCGCGACCAGATGAATAGCGACCTCGCCGCGCTGCGACCAGGTGTTGTTGTTGTCCAGTTCAGCGGCAACGCCTTCGGATCATGTATGCACAACAACAACGGTCCGGCCAGGGGAGACGCGCTCATTGCGAAGTACGCCGCCGACGCGAACGCGGTGGTCTCAACCTTTCAGGGCACCGGAACGCAGGTGGTGTTCGCCAGCTCCCCGATCGATCGAGACGGCTCGCCACGAATTGGTCGCATCAACAACGTGTACCGCAGCCTCGCCGCCGATCGACCCCAGGTCGACTATGTCGACGCTGCTGCGTCCGTGCTCAACAACGGCCGATTCGCGACGATGCTGCCGTGCCTGCCCGCTGAACCGTGCGGCGCATCGGGACACAACATGGTTCGCTCGCCCGACGGGCTGCACTTCTGCCCGATGCTGTACGAAGTCGAGCTTGGAGTGACGACTCCATGCCCGGTGCGGTCGAGCGGAGCGTTCCGATTCGGCAACGCACTCGCCCAACCCGTCCTCGACCGCCTTTGACTCGGAACGTTCGAGGAGCGATTGACGCCGTCGCGAGAATCTCTGCCGCCGCCCGCTCACCCGATTGCAACGCGCCCTCCATGAATCCTCGCCACACCGGGCCTACCCGCTCACCGTGAGCGGGTAGCACACCCGTCCCGGCGAGCTCAGGGCGTGAGTGCGACCGTGCCGTCGCCGGCGGTGACCTCGCCGATGATCCAAGTCGGTTCGTCGATCGCCGCCTGTACGGACTCGACATCGGCCGGCGCGCACACGACGACCATGCCGATGCCCATGTTGAGAGTGCGATAACGCTCGTCGAGGCTCATCTCGGGCGTCAGTTCTGCGGCGAGCGCAAACAGCGGCGGCATCGGCCAGGCACGCAGGTCGATCGAGGCGGCGCAGCCCTCAGGCAACACGCGGGGCACATTCTCGATCAGGCCACCACCGGTGATGTGCGCGAGGCCCTTCGTTAGGTCGTCGTCGAGCAGGGGCGCAAGCACGTCGAGGTACGAGCGGTGCGGTGCGAGCAGGGCATCGGCGAGGGTCACGTCGAATCCGTCGGGCACAACATCCATCGGGATCCAGTCGAAGATCTTGCGCAACAGCGAGTAGCCGTTGGTGTGCGGTCCATTCGACGCCAGCCCAACGAGCACATCGCCGGGCGCGATATCGGCGCGCGGTAGCAAGCGCGCTCGTTCGGCCACGCCGACCAGCGTGCCGGCGATATCGAAGGCGCCGGGCTGGTACACACCCGGCATCTCTGCGGTCTCGCCACCGAGCAGCGCGCACCCGGCTCGTCGACATGCGTCGGCCATGCCGCTCACCACTTCGGCGACCATGTCGGCGTCGAGCGTGCTGGCGGCGATGTAGTCGAGAAAGAACAATGGCCCGGCGCCCTGCACCAGCACGTCGTCGATGCAGTGGTTCACGATGTCTTCGCCGACGCCGCGCACGCGGCCGAGGCGCGCCGCCAACTCGACTTTGGTGCCGACGCCGTCGGTCGAGGCGACGAGCACCGGATCGTCGAGCGCGGTGATCGCCGCCCCGGAGAACACACCGCCGAAGCTGCCAACCCCGCCGAGTACACCGTTGTCGTGCGTCGACTCCACCGCGGCGCGCATCTGGTCCACCGCACGTCCACCCTCGTCGATGTCGACGCCGGCGGCGGCATAGCTGCGCACGCCGGCCCCAGGGGCACGCCAGGCGATGTCGCGGCGCACCTGCATGCCGGCGAAGGAGATGTGGCCCATCCGGCGGTAGGCGGCGTCGCGGGCAGCGCCAAGATCGTCGCCGAGGCCGGTGACGGCAAGGACCCGACCGCCGGCGACCGTGTCGCCCGCGTCGCTTGCCGCGACGCCGGC